>JAKAZP010000081.1 GCA_021815905.1 Pseudomonadota bacterium
CGCGATGTCGAACGGCGAGGACTCATCGTCCGTGCTCACGCGCTGTGTCACGAGGTCGACCGTGGCCCGGTGGCGTTGCGGGTCCTCGCTCACCCAGCGGGCGAGCCTCGCCACCGCCTCCGGCGCGAGCCGCGCGGGCAGCACGCCGTTGCGCAGGCAGTTTCGATGGAAGATCGAGCTGAACGACGGTGCGACCAGCGCGCGAAAGCCGTATTCGGCGAGCGCCCACACGGCCTGCTCGCGGCTCGATCCGCAACCGAAGTTCTCGCCCGCGATGAGGATCCGCGCTCCCTGAAATGCCGGGTCGTTCAGCGCGAAGCCCGGATCCGGGGTCCGGCCCTGGCCGGGCAGGTAACGCCAGTTCGCGAACAGCCCGTCCGCGAGGCCGGTCTTGCTGACGGCGCGGATCTCCCGCGAAGGGATGATGGCGTCGGTGTCGATGTTGTCCCGCAGGAGCACCGCCGCCACCGCAGTCAACCGGGTGAAGGGTTGCGCCATCGCTCAGCCCGCCGCCCCGCGCGGATCGGCGATGTGGCCGGCGATCGCCGAGGCAGCCACCGTCTCCGGACTCGCCAGATGAGTGCGGGTCTGCGGTCCCTGTCGACCCTCGAAGTTGCGGTTGGTCGAGCTCACGATTCGCTGTCCGGGAGCGAAGCTCTCTCCGCCTGCGAAGAAGCACATGGAGCAGCCGGACTCGCGCCATTCGAACCCCGCGCGCTCGAAAACGGAGGCGAGGCCCTCGGCTTCCGCGAGCTGCTTCACGCGGGTTGAGCCGGGAACGCAGATCGCGCGGACGCCTGTCGCCACTTTTCGCCCCTCGAGGATCGCCGCCGCACGGCGCAGGTCGCTCAGCCGGCTGTTCGTGCAGGCGCCGATGAACGCCCCGTCTATCGGCAATCCCTCGAGTCGTCGCGCCGGTTCGAGGCCCATGTATGCGAGCGCGCGCTCGTAGGCCGGCCTGCTCAGGCGCCCGGACACCGACGGGAACTCGGGGACGGAACCGTCGATCGGCAGGGCATCCTGTGGGTTCGTTCCCCAGGTGATCATGGGCCGCACTTCGGCGGCGCTCACCACCACCTCGAGATCGAAGCGCGCGTCGGCGTCGCTGTGCAACTCCCGCCAGTTCCGCAGTGCGCGCTCGAACGACTCGCCCGAGGGGGCGAAGGGGCGTTCGCGAAGGTAGGCGAACGTCTGCTCGTCCGGGGCGATGAGGGCTGCGAACGCCGAGAGCTCGGTCGCCATGTTGCAGAGCGTCATCCGTCCGTCCATGTCCAGGCTGCCGACGGCCGGACCGGCGAATTCGACCACGTAGCCTCTGGCGCCGGCGGCGCCGCGCGCGGCGATCAGGCTCAGAGCCAGGTCTTTCGCCGTGACCCCCGGCTGCAGAGCGCCCTCCATCGTAACGCGCATGGCGAGAGGCTTGGCGATGCGCAACGTCTGGGTCGCGAGCGCGTGCTCGGCATCCGTCGTGCCGATCCCCCAGGCGAGCGCGCCGACGGCGCCCTGTGTGCCGGTGTGGCTATCGGTGCAGACGAGCGTCAAGCCGGGCAATACGATGCCCTGCTCCGGGCCGATGACATGCACGATCCCCTGGCGGGGGTCGTCCACGTCGAACAGATGAATCCCCGCCGCGTGCGCCTCCCGGCGCGTGACCTCGATGAAGGGATTGCCGGCTCCCGCCGTCGCGCGCGAGTTCCGGCCCGGCCGCGTGTCGACCACGTGGTCCATGGTGGCGAAGACGCGCGCGGGATCCGCGACGCGATGACCCGCCTGACGCAGGCTCTGCAGCGCCAGCCCGCCGGTGCGCTCGTGGAGGAGGATTCGATCGAGCAGCAGCAGACCTCCGCCGGAGGTGTCGGCGATGAGGTGGGCGTTCCAGATCTTCTCGAAGAGAGTTGCCGGCATTCACTGGCCAGGGGCGTCCCAAGAAATAGCATTGTAATGTCCGGCCGGCCAATTTGATATATGGTTGTGACAAATCGGCCGAGCCGGCCGGCACGGGGAATACCGGCGGGTTGCGGGCCCGCGCGTCGACGGAGGCGCTCGCGGACGGCCGACCGTTGCCCTAGAATCGTGGCGCGGGGCGAGCGGGCGGCGACCCGGGCGATGGTGCCCGATCGCGGTTCCGGTCAGAAGGGAGACGCCGTCAAGGCGAGGCATGCTAAACAAGAGCAAGCGGGCGGGGCTCGACAGATCCGCGGCGATTCCTCTTTATCATCAGATCTTCCTGCAGTTGCGGGACGAGATCCTCTCGGGACATCGCCCCCAGGGCTCCGCCATCGGAACGGAGAAGGAGATCTCGGCCGCTTACGAGGTGTCCCGGATCACCGCCCGGCGCGCGCTCGCCGAGCTCGCGCAGCAGCATTTCGTCGCGCGCAAGCGCCGCGTGGGCACGACGGTCATCTATCGTCCGCCGGTCAAGCCCATCGAGGCGAACATGGACCAGACGGTCGACTCGCTGCTCGAGTTCGGACGCGTCACTCGAGTGCGGGTGCTCGCGCTGCAGAAGGAGCTGGCGAGCGCCTGGGTGGCCGAGATGATGAGTCTCGATGCCGGGGAGCGGGTGCTGCGGGCCGATCGTGTCCGGTACCTGAAGGACGAGCCGCTCGGGTACATCATCAGTTATGTGCCGATCGCTCTGGCCGATCACGTCACGCGCAAGGAGCTCATGCATGCGCCCATCCTGGAGCTCATCAGGCGCGCCGGGTTCCGCCTCGGAAAGGCGAGCCAGACCGTCGCGGCGATGCTGGCCGACCCGCAGTTGTGCGAGGCGCTCGAGGTCGAGCCCCGCTCGGCGATCTTGCGCATCACCCGCTCGGTGTTCCAGCCGAATGGCGAGCCGCTCCTGCTCACCATCGCCCATTACCGCTCCGATCGCTATCAGCTGCGTCTCGATCTGCAGCACTGAGCCATCAAGCGACGGCTCCGCTGCGCGCGAGCTCCTCGAAGCGCTCATCCGATATCCCGATCTCCCGGAGCACGGCGCGCGAGTCGCCTCCCGCGCTCGGAGGATTGCGGCGCAACCCGCAGCGCTGGCCGTCGATCTCGAGTGGCAGGCCCGGAAGTCTCGCGGACTTGCCGTCGGGGAGCGTGAGCTCGAGCAGACCGTGGCCGGCGGCGAGGTGCTCGTCCTCGAGCAGGTCCTCGGGCCGGGCGATCTTCGAGGCGGGTAGTCCCCTCGATTCGAGGCGCGAGAGCAACTGCTCGCGCGCGTGGGCGGCAAACAGCGCGCGGATGCGGGGCAGGATCCGCTCGCGCTGCAAGATCCGTTGGTTGTTGGTCGCCAGCGCCGGGTCCGAGGCGAGCTCCTGCAGGGCGAATTCCGCGCAGAACGCCTGCCATTGCGCATCGCTCACCACCGCGAGAAAGATCTGCTGCCCGTCGGCGGTATCGAACACGTCGTATATGGCCCAGGCGGAGATGCGGGCGGGCATCGGGGCCGCCGGCTTGCCGGTGACCGCCAGCTGGGCGATGTGCTGTCCGACCAGGAACGCCGTGCTCTCGAAGAGCGAGCAGTCGACGCGCCCGCCGCGCCCCGAGCGATGACGCCGCTCGAGCAGGGCGAGGATGCCGATCACTCCGAACATGCCGCCCGTCACATCGATCACCGAAGCCCCGGCGCGCAGCGGGCGGCCGGGCGGCCCCGTCATGTATGCCAGGCCGCCCATCATCTGCGCCACCTCGTCGAGTGCCGTGCGGTGCTCGTACGGGCCGCTCAGAAAGCCTTTGGCGGAACAGTAGACGAGTCGGGGATTGTCCCGGGCGACGGTGTCATAACCGAGACCCAGGCGATCGAGCGTCCCGGGGCGGAAATTCTCGACCAGGACGTCGGCGGTCTGGGCCAGCCTTCGGGCGACCTCGATTCCGGCCTCGGACTTCAGGTCGATGCAGACGCTGCGCTTGTTGCGGTTGTACATCGCGAAGTAGCCGGCGCCCGAGCCCTTGAGGCTCCGGGTCGGATCGCCTCCGGGGGGCTCCACCCGGATCACGTCCGCGCCGAGGTCCGCGAGCACGAGCCCGGCGGAGGGGCCCATCACCATGTGCGTGAACTCGAGTACGCGGATGCCGGTCAGCGGCGGATCGTTCGGCATGGTCCTCCCGTGTGCTTCCAACGGCTGCAGGCGGACATTCTACATGCAGCGGCGGCTCTGATTTGCTATCATATTATTACAAATGATCCCGTGCCGAGAGGAGTCGATGGCTGAGCGGCCGGTCCTGGTGAGCGAGGTGGGTCTGCGCGACGGGCTCCAGAGCATTCGCCCGGTCATGCCGACCGAGAGGAAGCTCGAATGGATCATGGCCGAAGCCGCCGCCGGGATCCGGGAGATCGAGGTCGGAAGCTTCGTGCCGCCGAAGTTGCTGCCGCAGCTTGCCGACACGGACGCGCTCGTCAGGTTCGCGCGCACGATTCCCGGGCTTTCCGTCGCCGTCCTCGTGCCGAACCTGCGCGGCGCCCAGGCAGCCGTCGATGCCGGGGCTCACAAGATCACCCTCCCGTGCTCCGTCAGCGAGACCCACAGCCTGCGCAACGTGCGCCAGAGCCATGCGCAACTGCTCGAGGGGGCCCGGGCGATCGCCGAGCTGTTGCACGCGGTGCCGCGGGAGCGGCGTCCGACCTTCGAAGCCTCCCTCTCGACGGCGTTCGGCTGCACGCTCGAGGGGCCCGTCCAACCTGACCGGGTCGCCGGGCTCGCCGAGCGGCTGATGGCCGCCGGCTGTGACGAGGTGGGGCTCGCGGACACCTCCGGCTATGCGGATCCGGCCGCGGTCCGGCGGCTGATCCGGCTGGTACGCTCGGTCGTCGGGAACGATGCGCTGACCGGCATTCACCTGCACAACACCCGTGGCCTGGGGCTCGCCAATGTCCTCGCGGGACTGGAGGAGGGCATCACGACCTTCGACAGCTCCCTTGCCGGGCTCGGCGGCTGCCCGTTCGCGCCGGGCGCATCGGGCAACATCGTGACCGAAGACCTGTGTTTCATGTTGGAGGCCATGGGGATCGAAACCGGAGTCGATCTCGAGGCGCTGCTGCGGGTGCGCGGGATTCTCTCCCGGGCGCTTCCGGGGGAGCCTCTCTACGGCTTCACCGCCGAGGCGGGGCTGCCGCTCGGGTTCGCCGGCCTCAGTCGATCGGGGTCGACGGAGTCCCGGCGAAGATCTCGATGAGCTCCCCTGCCGCGCCGCGCAGGCAGGCGCACGAGCCGCGCAGTCCGGGCAGCAGGCACTCGGACGCGGCGCCGATGCGGGGCAGGGCCTCGAGCGAATCGGCGTCGAAAGTGACGATGGCCATTCCGGGTGGCACGCCGTCGGCGCTCGAGTCGCGGCGACGCGCGGAAGCGGGGTATTGATCGAGCTCGATCAGGGTGCCCCCGCTCAGGCGCACGAGGCCGTGTCGATGCGGGGTATCCTCCGGCAGCGAGTGGGCACGGGAGATGATGCCGATCGGCGTGGCGACCGGCGGATCGGTTCTGTTGCCGAAGAGCGCGTAGGGAGCATACAGGGCATCGGCGTCCGGACCCGCGACGACGGCGATGAATACCCGACCGACGAACGATCGAGCGGACGGGAGATCGAGCCCCGAGCCCGGCCCGATCTGAGTGAAATAACAGCACTCCCCCGCCGGACCGAGCGCCTGCATGGCGCGAATCATCGGAAAGCGGGTCAGCGGTTTCGGAGGACCGATGATCCGGAACTCGCTGTGATCGAGCCGCGCCGCAAGCGCCTCCACGTCCTGCACCACGAACTCGGTCGCGTTCCAGCCGAAGGTGGTGAGGGCGGTCCAGCCCCCGGCATCGGCGTCCTCGATGAAGCGCAGGAAGACGAGCTCGCCGCTCGCGGGGGCCAGTGTCAGCATCGGACGGCCCGCGGCCGCGGGCGCGGTCCACGAGCGCGCCTCGGCATCCGATACCCGCCGCCTGCCGAGGACGAGGTAGCCGAGACGGTTCCGATACGCCCGCTCGATGGCATCGAGGTCTGGGACGGAATACGTGACGGCGCGAATCGCGCCGAGCAGGGGACGCGAGGCGGGGGCGCTGATCGTCCCGGGCTGAATGGACATGAACGTGCCGGCAGGAGATGTCGGGGCGGATCGTAGCAAGTTCCGCCGGGCCGTCGCATCCGGTCGGGGCGCCGCGCGCGGGCCCGTGCGCCGCCCCGGCGCATTTGCTATAGTCTTACGACAAATTATGCGGCCAAGAGGCGATGCGGTGAGCAAGGAACGGCCTTACTTCCTCGCGCCAGAGCTCGAGCGGGTGCTCGCGATCGCAATGACGCTCGCGCAGGAGCTCGCCGTGGCGCGCTCGCGCATCGACACCCTCGAGCGGCTGCTCGAGCGAAAAGGCCTGATCGGCCGTTCGGAGCTCGAAGCATTCGAGCCGACCTCCCTCGAGCACACCGAGCGCGCTCGAGAGAGCGCGGAGTATGTCGACCGGATCCTGCGAGGATTCGGGGAAGACCTCGAGCGCATGCGTGCCGCGGCCGATTCATCCGGCTCCGGCGCCGATCCGGGGTGAGCCGATGGACATGCATCGTAGCCAGCCTCACGCGATGCTCGCACGGCAGACCTGCGACGACCGTGCGCGCGCGCAGTTCATCATCGGCTTGAAGCGACGGCTGCGCGCCCTGGCGAGCGGCAACGAGCTGACGTACGCCGTGCGCGCGACGCCGAAGTTCCGCGCGCTGCACGGACGGGCGCCGGAGTCGGTCGAGGAGATGCGCACGGCGATGACCGGCGAGCCGTACTACAGGCTCTGGAGCGCGCTCTCCCGGGGCGCGCAGGAGATGATGTGGGACATCGTCGAGACCACGATCAACCGTGACATGCCGCGGATGCTCGAGACGGCAACCCGCCTCACCCGCGCGGGCGAAACCAGGGGCTCGCTGTCGCTCGATCCCGAGCTCGCGCCTCCGGAGGACGTGCTGGTGGCGGACATCCACTGCCAGCCCGGCGGCTACATGCGCGATCGCAACCCCGATGACATCCTGGCGGGGGCGCTGTACGAAAGCGGCGGCAGCCTCTATTCGTCGGGCGTCGGGATCGGGCATCGCGACAGCAAGGCCGGGGCGGTGATCGCCCACCTGGCCGGGCGGTTTCCCGAGCTCAGGCCGCGGCGAATACTCGATCTCGGCTGCTCGGCGGGCGGCGCCTCGGTCGCCTACGCGGCGAGCTTTCCCGATGCCGAAGTGCACGCGATCGACGCGGGGCCCGCGATCCTGCGCTACGCCCATGCCAGGGCGGAGGCGCTCGGCGTGGCCGTGCACTTCCATCAGATGGATGTGCGAAGGCTCGGATTCCCGGACGAGTCGTTCGACCTCGTCGTCTCGCACAATCTGATGCACGAGATCTCCAACGACACGCTGGACCATCTGTTCTCCGAGTCGCACAGGCTGCTGCGGCCGGGGGGGCTCGCCGTGCACCAGGACGTGCCGATCCGGGGGCGGCGCAGCCTGTTCGAGCGCTTCATGTTCGCCTGGGAGACCGAGTACAACAACGAGCCTTTCTGGCAGGAGTTTGCCGAGGCCGACGTCACTCGGGCCCTGGCGCGCGCGGGTTTCGATCCGGCCTCGATCTCCGAGGCGGAGCTGGCGAAGCTCGATGGACCGGGATCGTGGTACGTGGTGCTCGCCCGGAAATCAGCTTGACCCGAGCTGCAGCATCGGCGCCGCCTCGACCGGCAGGGTGGTGGCTTTTTCCGTCGTGTAGAACTGCATCGATGCCTGACCGCCCTCGCGGCCCATCCCCGAGTCCTTCACGCCGCCGAATGGGGCGCGCAGCTCCCGCACCATGGGCGTGTTGACCCAAACGACGCCGCTGCGGATCGCGCGGCTCGCATGAAAGACCGTCGGCAGATGCTCCGACCAGACATACGAGACGAGCCCGAAAGGGGAGTCGTTGGCGATCGCGATCGCCTCGTCCGCATCGTCGAAGACGAGAAAGCTCGCGAACGGGCCGAAGATCTCCTCCTGGCATATCCGGGCTCTCGGATCGGTCGCCAGTACCGCCGTCGGCTGCATGAAGAACCCGCGCTCGCCGGCTCTCGCCCGCGCCCCGCCGGTGAGCACTCGCGCGCCATCCGCACGCGCGACGTCGACGTAGCCGAGGACGCGGTCGAGGTGGGCGCGGAATGCGAGCGGGCCGATCTCGGTGCCCGGGTCCATCGGGTCGCCGATCCGCAGCTTCTTCGTCCTGGCGACGAACCGGTCGATGAAGTCGTCCGCGATCGAGCGCTCGACCAGGATGCGCGAGCCCGCGAGACACTGCTGTCCGTTGTTCGAGAAGATGCCGAGCAGGGCGCCGTCGAGGGCCCGATCGAGAGCGGCGGAGGCGAACACGATGTTGGCCGATTTGCCTCCGAGCTCGAGCGAGCACGGCTTGAGGTCCGCGCCCGCCGCCGCCATGATCGTACGGCCGGTTCCGGTGCCGCCGGTGAACGAGACCAGGTTGACCTGCGGATGGCGCACCAGGGCATCGCCGGTGACGGGACCCCGGCCGCAGACCATGTTCACGACGCCCGGGGGCACGCCGGCCTCGACGATGAGATCCATCAGACGCGCCACGGCAAGCGGCGTCTGCTCGGCCGGCTTCGCGACGCAGCAGTTGCCGAAGGCGATGCAGCCCGCGATCTTCATCGAGGTGAGCGCAAGCGGAGCGTTCCAGGGACCGATGAGCGCCGCGACGCCGATCGGCTCCCGCGTGACGAATGTCAGGTAGCGCGAGTCCTGCGTGTACACCTGTCCGGCGGTCTGGCCGATGAACTCCGCGAAGAACTCGAAGTTGAGCGCCGCGCGAGGGATCTGCCCGAGGGCGAGGTGCCGCATCGGGATTCCCGAATTGAGACATTCGAGGTACGCAAGCTCCGCGGAGTGATCGCGGATGAGGGCGGCCACCCGGCGCAGGATCCCCTGCCGCTCGGCGACCTGCATGCGCGGCCACGGCCCGTGAGCGAACGCGCGGC
>JAKAZP010000082.1 GCA_021815905.1 Pseudomonadota bacterium
GGTTCTCCCTTGTGGATTGATCCCGCCATCGCCCCGCGGACGAGCTCGAGGAACCGCTCCCGATCCTTCGGATCCGCGATCCGCTGATCAGCGAACGCCTCCGCGGCCCGGATACTCAGGAATGTCGACTTCAGCTCCGGATGAGCGCGCACCGATTCGCGCAGGTCGAGTTGCTCCTCGCGCAGCTGCCGTGCGAGCCGGACGCGCTCGGCAAAGAATTTCACCTTCTCGACGACCCATCGCGTGCGGTGTGCGTGATGTTCCTCCTGCCTGACGACACGTCCCTCGGCGTCTCGTCTTTGCGTAGTGATCGTCACCGCGCGGCGCGCCACCCGGCGCGCACCGATGAGGTCTCCGACCTTCGGCCGGGTCTCTCCGGTGGTTAGCGCCCGCTCGAGGTCCTTCCCCCAGAGGGTCCGCTCGCCCTGGCTGGTCAGGAGCTTCAGGTAGTAGGAGAGGTCTTCTTGGGCGCGGAACTGGTAATGGGCCCGGCCGTGCTCGGTCAACCGCCCGATGACGAGCTGGCCGCCCCGTGAGGGCCGGGTCGAGCTCCCCCGAGTTGGCGTCACGGCGCTTCCCGGCGCCCGCCTCGGATCGCTAGAGTCCCGCACCGGCCCGACCGGCTTGTCGCGCGATTCGCTCACGGGCAGGTTTCAACTATCCGCGTACCGCCGGTTCGCGGCTGCGAGCCGGTCGGGAGCGCGCGGATGCACGCTCGGCGGCGCGCTCCCGCAGACGCACCGGAGGCAGCGGCTCACCCCGCGCGACCGCATCGGCCAGCGCCGAGCGCACCTGACCGACGAAGCGCTCCCGGTCCTCGGGATCGCGGAACCGGCGCGCCGCGAGCTCCGCGGCATGGACCTGCAGGTAGGTACCGACAAGTTCCGGATGACGCTTCACGGCCTGCGTGGGATCCGTCCCACGATCGCGAAGCGTCCGGGCGGCCTCCGCGCGGGCCTCGAAGAACGCGCGCTTCTCGACGATCCAGCGATTGCGATGTGTCACGAGGTCTCTCCGGGCCACGACCTTCCCGTCCGCATCCCGCTCGGGCGTGCGCACCGTGACCGCGTCCTGGCGAACTGCACGCAACCCGACTTCGTCTCCCACTTCGGGCCGGGTGAGGGATTCGCGGAAGGCGCGCTCGAGATCCACGCCCCAGATGGTGCGATCGCCGCGCGGCGTCTCGATCTTCACGAAGTACGACATCGGCTCGCGCGGATCGTGGCGGTAGGTCGCGCGGCCATGATCGACGAGCCTGCCCGTGAGCAGGCCGTCCCGCCGCGCGTGGCGCTCTGAATTCCCCTCTTCCCCGATGGCAGGTCCTCGGCTACCACCCGGGAAATCTCGGTGCCTGCGGTCACTGGATGCGCTCTCCTGCGCCTCTCGCACCGGTCCGTCCCGGCCGCGGGCGAGCGTCCGGGCGACACGGGCCTGCTCGAAATCCGTCGGCCGATAGCCCCGGACCTCGAGTCCCGCGAGGCGCGCGGCGAACCAGGTCTCCTTCCGGAAGCGCTCGGTGCCCTGGACCGTGATCGCATTCCAGCCACGGGTCTGCGCGATGGTGACGAGGCTCCGGATGACTTCCGTGTTCTCGCTCGGCGTGGTGAGCCGCCCGCCCCGGTCCGTGAACGCGCGTGCTCCATCGGCAAAGTAGTAATGCCGGCCGACCTGTACGAAGCGCTTGCGGATGTGCTCGGGCACCCGACGGCGCGCCTCGGATCCCGGCTCGCTCGAGACAGCCTTCTGTCCAACAGGACTGACCGGCTGCGCGGCCGGTGCGGTGGCAGCCTCCCGGTCGCTTCGCTCCCCATTGCCGCGCTCGGCCGCCTTCGGCACAGCCGCCGCCGGCATCCTCCGCCTGGAGGGTCGGATGGAATTCTCCGTCCTGGTGGGTCGAGACTTCCCGCCGACCGGCGTCCCCTCAGCCTCAGCTTGTTGGTGACGATCGCGGGGCCGGGTCGGCCGCAGCGTGTTGGGAGCGACCCCGTCCCGGCTCGCCTCCGCCGAAGCCTTGGCCGGCGCCTTCGCCCCGGCCGTCTGATTTTCGCGCTCTGCAGGTGTTTTCGCCATGGATGCCTCCTATCGCTGCAGGGTCTGAAGGAACTGCTCGACCGCGGCATTCATCTCCTCGGCCGTCAGCCGCTCACCGTCGGCCTTCTCCGGGAGTTCGATCTCACCCAGCGGCGCCTCGAAGTCCTCCAATGTCAGGGCGTCCAACCGATCGATGTCCGCCATCGTGGCCTCCCTGAAGACGGGCTTGTCCGCCTCTCGGATCTCACCGCCCGAGGCAGGCTCGGTAGCCGTCTCAATGGATACCCGGCCTCCCGGCGCCACCGGCGCGGACGTCTCGATCGGAGCCGGCGCCACCGCCGGCGGCGGCAGGAGCCGCGCGCGAAAGCGCCCATCCGCGAAATACCGGATCTTTCGGCAGCGGATGGGCCAGAGTCCCTCGTAGAAGATCAGCGCCCGGTCGGTTCCGAGCGCCTTGACCTCCTGCGGCAGGAGCAGCGCGCGGCGCTGCTCGCTCACACTCACGCTCCTCGAGCGCCGTCCCTTCGCATCCCCCCAGTCGAAGAGCGGCCTCGAGACGGTGCGCGCCTTCACCGTCGTCATCCCGAGCTCATCCGAGATCTCCCGCGCATCCGGGAAGTCCTTCGGCGCGAACACGATCCGCGCCGCGAGACTCTTCAGCATCGTCTCGGCGGCATTGACGCCATAGACCTCCCGCAGCTGTGCCGGCGTGTGGATCACGAGCACGACCCGGACGTTGTAACCCGGGAGGTAGCTCACCGACTCGGCGATGATCGGAATGCGCCCGAGCGCGGCGAACTCATCGAGCATCATCAGCACCTGGTGCTTGAGTGTCGGGTCGAGTTCCGGCAACGCCCGGGTCTGAAGCCCGATCGCCTGCTGGAAAAAGAGACTCAGCACCGGCCGCAGACGGTGCAGGTCATCCGGATTGACGCCGACATAGATCGACGTCGGGCGCCGGCGAAGGTCCCGCAGATCGAAGTCGTTGTCCGCGGTCGCGGCATCCAGGATCGGGTTCAGCCAGAGATCGAGCCGGGAGGTGAAGGTCTTGCGGATGGAGCTCGCGGTCACGGGCGCAAGGTCGATCACGTCATAGAGCGCCCGCACGCACTGGGTGGACAACGGGAACCTGCCCTTGCTCCGACCCTCGACGATGCGCTTCCAGTGCTGCCCGAAGCCCTCATCGTCGGAGGCCATCCCCTGGCGGAGCACCTCGCCGATCGTCTTTGGCATCGATGGGGTCTCAAAGAGATACAACGCGATGCCGAGAAAGAGCGAGCGGGCACTCGCGGTCCAGAAGGGATCGACGTTCGGCGGATCCGGATAGAGCATCTCCGCGATGCGCTGCAGATCGTTCACGCGCTTCAGCGCATCGGACGATACGTAGAAGAAGGGATTCCAGCGCGCGGTGCGGCCGTCCTCGGCAAAGGGATCGAAGAGAAAGCATGCCTGCCCCGAGCGCGCCCGAAAGCCCGAGGTCAGCGTCCAATTCTCGCGCTTGATGTCGACGCAGATCACCGAGTCCGGCCAGTTGAGCAGGTTCGGGATCACGACCCCGACCCCCTTGCCGGCACGCGGCGGCGCGGCGAGCACCACCCCCTGCTGTCCCGAGAGCATCAGACAGCGCCGCCCGAGACGTCCCAGGATGATCCCGTGCTCACCGAGCAACCCCGCGCCTGCGATCTCCCGCCGCGTCGCGAACCGCGCCTCGCCGTGCAGCGGCCGTCGCCGCGGCAGCAACAGCACAAGACCGCTCAGCAATACCGCCGCCGTCCCGCCGAGACACGATCGCACCAGCGCGCCATGCACCCGCGGCCACTCGCCGTAGTAGTACGCAAAGCGCAGCACCGTGAGCGGACTCGCCGCGCGCGGATCGAGATGAATCGACCACAGAAAGAAGAACCCCGAGAGATAGAGCGCCGCCGCAATCGCCGCGATCGCAACGCCCGCACTCTTGCAGGCACCACCGACCCAACCGACCTTAGCCGGCGGCCGCCAGGTGGCGGCGCTTGCGCTCGGGGGCATACCAGATCTCTTTGATGTAGCGCTGGTGGTGATCGACGCCGAACTGGATCACGACATCGATCAGGAGATACAGCAGGTTCTTGATGTCCGCGCGGGCGAGCTCCTGCCCGCCGGCGCTCTGCTTCACGAGGAGCACCAGTTGCTCGAAGGCGAGCTCGGCGCTCGCCGCATGCACGCTCGTGATCGAGCCGGGGTGACCCGAGTTGACGTTCCTCAGGTAATCGAACGCCTCTTCCGATCTCAGCTCGGCGAGGAGGATCCGATCCGGGCGCATGCGAAGACAGGACTCGAGCAGCTGCTTCGGCGTCACCTGCGCAAGTCCCTGCCCGTCCTTGCTGTAGTAGAGCCGCACGTGGTTCGGATGCCGATCGAGCACGAGCTCACGGGCATCCTCGATGGTGATCAGCCGCTCATCGCCCGGGATCTCCCGGATCAGCGCCTTCGTCCAGGTCGTCTTGCCGGAGCCGGTGGGCCCCGAGACGAGGATGTTCCTGCGGCTCACCACCGCAAGGCGCATGAACGCTTCGTAGGACTCGGCCTCGAGCAGCCGCTTGAGCTCGACCTCCGTCTCATCGAGCGCCTCGCTCGCGCGCCTGGTCGCGCGGAAGATTCCCCGCCGTGCGAGCTCCCCGATCGACCACACCTCATCCGAGGGCCGGCGGATCGTGATCGCCACGCATCCCGGGGTCGTCGCCGGCGGCAGCACGATCTGGATGCGCTCGCCGCCCGGGAGCGAGGCCGAGAGGAGCGGGGATTCCTCATCGATGCGCTGGCGTGTCGAGTTCGCCACCAGCTTCGCGAGTCTCCGGCACCAGTTGAAGTCCGCAAACGGCAGCGCCTCGCAGCGCCAGCCCGAGCGCAGCTCGAGAAACACCTCGCCCGGCCGGTTGATACAGAGCTCGGTGACCTCCGGGCTCGAAAGGAGCGGCCGCAGGGCCCGGAGCGTGAGCTCGAGCGCCGAGCTTTGCGGCGCGCGGGCCACCGCCGGGGCTTCCTCCGGCCCTCCCTGGCGCACCGCCATCGGGACGATGGGCTCACTCGCCTGCGGGTCGCAGCGCATAGACGGACCTGAAGTCGATGTTGCGGGCGACGAGCACCTGGATCCGCGCCCCGTTCGGCACCGTGACGGTCGGCGGAATGTCGACCGTGCTCTTCAGCGCCTCGGTCATGACGCGCTCGGTGGTGTCGGGCTCATAGACCAGCGCCCCGCCCTGGTTCTGGGACTGCACGCCGTACTGGATCCCGCCGTTGATCACCGAGATCAGGATCGCCGCCCCGAAGCGCTCCCAGAAGTGCCGGTTCACCGTGCCCGCGAGCCCCGAGCGTCCGAGCGCATCCGTTCCCGGTGAGTCGAGTGGAATGACGACGCCTCCCGGTGTTCGCGCCTGCGTCCAGAGGACGAAGACGCGCGCGGAGCCCTGTTGCACCTGGCCCCGGGTCTGCCCGACGAGCTCGGTTCCCCGGGGCAGGAGCACCACCGTCCCATCGGCACCGAACGTGTCGGTCGCGGTGATGCACGTCGTCATGCCGGGGAGCGTCGAGTCGATCGCCGTCTCGAGCGTGCAGTTGATGAAGGCTCCCTCCGGCAGGAGCAGCCGCCGGCTGGGCAGCACCGTGGGTCGCGTAGCTCTCGTCACCGTGGGGGTGAGCAACGCACCCAACCTGCTGCTCGACGCACCGGTCCCGGAGAAGTCCGCCGGCGAGGGAAGGCCTCCTGTCCCGGCCGGCATCATCGCACCCGCTCCCGGGTTACGGCTCTGACCGGGTGCCGACGCTGCGGCGCTCGTCGGGTTCGTGTCGAAGGCCGGTCCCAAGAGCTCGCGCGCGAGCGCCAGCTCCCGCGGCGAGCGGCCGCCGCCGACCGGTGTCGCCGCCCCGCCATACGCCGGCCCGTCCTGCGGGTACCCCGCGAGCATCACCGGATCCGACCCCGGAATGGGCGGCGGCGGGCCGAGTGCGCTCGCGCCCAGCGACGGTTTGGCACCCGATGCCACCGCCGGCGGCCGGATCGGCCCGAGCGGCGGCAAGCGCACGGTGCCCGAGGCCTGTTGGCGGACCGCCGCTTCCCGAGTGCCGCGCGCAGAGGATTCCGTGGCGAACGTATGCGCGTAGTACCAGCCGAGAAGCCCTACACCGAGGGCCGACATCAGCCCGAACGCGAGAAGGTTCGTCACGCGTGATTGCAGCGAGCGGGCCCGGTTGATCGAGCTGATGCCGCGCTCCCCGAGCACTCCGGGCTCGGAAGCCTTCCCGGAGCCGGGTGCGCTCTGCCCGTCCTCCGCGGGCGATACGCTCCCGACCTCTGTCGGCTCCGGTGCAGGCGGCGCTCCAAAGAGCCTCATCGCCGCGCTCTCCTCACCACCCGCCGCACCGCCGGACTGATCGTGCCCGAGGCGAGACGCTTGCCCCCACCCGTGAACCCCTTGTTCACGATGAGGCCCTCGAGCTTGCCGCGGCGCAGCACGAACCGACGGGCCACCCGCTCGATGACCATCGTGCCCTGATGCATGCTGAAGTTGACGAGCGACTCTGCCCCGTCGGCATTGAGAACGAAGACCGCGGGCAGCTCCCTGCGGGCCCCGAAGGTCAGACGCGTCTCGATGCCGTTGTCGGAGGCCGCGACCGGCCTCAAGGCTGGGCTTCCGCAGTACCAGTAGTCGAGATTGACCGGCGGCGCGTGCTCGGCACGCTCGAGCGCTCCCCTCACGCGCTCCGCTACCGTCGGAGCCCGCGCCACGGCCGGCTTCGCCGGATAGATGAACCGCACCGCATACATGACGTGCACCCCGTCACGCGGCGGCCCCCGCCGCGCCGAGTAATCGAAGTAGTAGCGGTGCCGGCTCGTCGTCACCGTGATGTTCGTGTGCACCGAGAGGGCCTTCGGGCGCAGCGTCAACACGTGCCCGTGCGCGCTGTAGATCAGATCCTCGGGGTCGCCTGCCGAGAGTCCCACGAACTTCTCATGGGCGCCGAACACGAGATCGAGCTCGTAGCCGACGAACCCGTAGAGCCGATAGACCTGGTCGCGCTCGTAGACCACGGTGCGGATGCGCGGATCGAGCCTGCCTGGAACGGGCAGGAATTCAGCTCTCGCGGCCGCGGCTACCGAGAGCGCGAGCACCGCCCAGGTCCAGGGGCCGATGTGATGCACGATTACCCTCACGACGCACCTCCCTGCCCGGGCGTGCCCGCCCCGGAGGCACGCGCGGGCAGCACCTCGGGCTCGGCATGAAAGTCGAGGACCTTGAACCCGAGGGGATTCCACTCCCGATCCCTCGGGTCGGACGACGGCTTCGTGTAGGTGTACTGGATCGTCGCGACCCAGTAGCTTTCTTGCGCAGCGCTGCCGCCGGCCGGATGCACCTCCCTGAGGTAGCGCACCTGCGCGAGGTCATGCATCCCGCTTGCGTGGCTGAATAGGGTGATCGCGATCACGTGCGCGCTGACAGTGGTACCGTCCTTGTAGCGATTGAGCGGCGAGTCGGGATTGGTCCGCGCCCACTTCGTGTACCAGAGCTGATTGCGCTCGGGCGAGTTGAACGCCCCGCACTCCTCGTAGTCGCTCTCGGCGGTGGCGAAGTCGAAGCGCTCGCAGACCGTCACGTACTGATCGAGAAAGTAGCGCGTCACGGCCGCGGAGAAGTCGTCCTGGCCGGCATAAGCCGGCACCGTGTCGACGATGCCGGTGCTGCGATCGACGCGGATGACGAAGGGCACGACGCGCTTCAATGGCATGAGCACCATCAGGGCGAGCGCGAGCAGCACGAGAGCGGTCCACCCCGCGCCCGCCACCCACCAGGCCGTGCGCTCGCCGCGTCGCGCCCGGCGGATGCGATCCGCATCCCAGCTCGCGGCCTCCTCGAAATAGGCCTCGAGTGCCGGATCGCGCTTCATGGCGAGTCTCCGCGGGCACGCGAACGCCGCTCTCTCGGCTTCGGTGTCTGCGCCGCGAGCGCCTTCGGCGGGGGATTGATCGGCACGAGATCCCCGCCACAGCGAAATCCGCGCTGCGACGCACAACCCGCGATCACGGCACTCAGCGCCACGATCACCCCGCCCCACACCAGTCCCGTCCGTCTCATGAGCGAGCCCCCCGAATCGTGTTCTCCCGCCAGCCGCGCGCCACCGCGCGCGCACTTCCCGCGATGCCGCTGCGCAGGTGGTAGCCCGCCTTGCGACCGAAGCTGTCCCAGCGCGTGCTCTCGCGATCGAGGAGCGCCCCGCGCGCGAAGTCCCCCGATCCGCGCGAGGCTCGGCCGAGACCCCACGCCAGCGCCGCGCTCACGATGCCGAATGAGCTCAGCGCCAGCCCGCTCGCGAGCCCCGCCGCCATGGGCATGACCTGGCGCATCACGAGGAACGTGAGTCCCGCGGCCATGCACACCCGCACCCCTTCCGCGATCGTGATGCCACCGCCGGTGCTCACCGCCTGGCTCGCGGCATCCGAGAGCAAGGTCATCATGAGGGCCGCCATCAGCACCGTGAGGATGGTGATCAGGGCGTAATTGGCCATCTGCGCGATCCAGGCCTCGAAGAAGCGCTTCGTGCTCTGGAAGAAGAGCAGCGCGATGAAGAGCGGCCCGAGCGCAAGCAGCACCGAGAGCGCGATGCGCGAGAGCGAGAGCAGAAAGATCGTGTAGATCGCCGTCAGCCCAACCAGCGTGTAGACGGCGAACCCGGCGATGTCGTAGGAGAACCCGTGAAAGATGCCGCCCTTCTGGATCAGCAGCTGCGCGGCATCCCCGCCGGTGAAGATGATCTGATCGATGATCGCGACCGGGTTGTAGGCGCCGACGATGCCGCCCGCGAGCTGGCCTGGAGCGTTGAAGAAC
>JAKAZP010000083.1 GCA_021815905.1 Pseudomonadota bacterium
CCGCGCAGCTGATCGGCGAGATCCGCCCGGGCACCCGCGGCGTCGTGATCCTCGATTGAGCACGCCTCGATCGCTCCGGCTCGCGATTCTCGTCTCCGGGCGAGGCTCCAACATGACCGCGATCGCGAGAGCCTGCGCCGGTGGCGCCCTGCGCGCGCGCATCGCCCTGGTGATCGCCGATTCCGCCGGCATCGGCGCACTCGATGCCGCGCGCGCGCTCGGCATCGACACGCGCACCGTCGCCTGGGAAGGCGGCGCGGCGCGCGCGCAGTTCGAGCGCGCGCTCGGGCAGACGCTCGAGAGCGCGCAACCGGACCTCATCGTGCTCGCCGGCTTCATGCGCGTTCTCTCGGCGCCGTTCGTCGAGGCGCGCGCCGGGCGCATGCTCAACATCCATCCGTCGCTCCTGCCGAAGTTTCGCGGCCTGCACACCCACCGGCGGGTGCTCGAGGCGGGCGAGCGCGTCCACGGCGCGAGCGTGCACTACGTCACCCCGGAGCTCGACGGCGGACCGGTGATTCTGCAGTCGCGAGTCGCCGTGCGCGCCGGTGACACGGAGGAGATCCTGTCAGCTCGGGTTCAGTCGACCGAGCACATCATTTATCCCCGCGTGATCGGCTGGATCGCCGACGGCAGGCTCGCCTGGCGCGAGGGGCGTCCATGGCTCGACGACACACCGCTCGAGGCGCCGATCGTTGAGGACTTCAATGCTCCATAGCGTGCCGCGCGCCGCGGCACTGGTCGCCGCCGCGGTGCTCGCCGCGGCGGCGCCGTCGGCCGTCCCGGCCGGCGAGCCCCCGATCCAGGCGCAGGCCGGAACGCTCGGTGCGCTCCCCGCTCACCCGGGCGAGGCGCCGAGGCCCTTCGACGCGACCTATTCGGTCGCCTGGCACGGCATCGGCGCCGGCACCTCGACTCTCAGGCTCGAGCGCACGGCTGCGGCCGATGAGTATCTCTACACCTCCACCATCAGGGCCAGCGGACTCTTCCGCCTGGTATTTCCCCATCCCGTCCGCCAGTCGAGCCGATTTCGGGTCGCCGGCGGCCAGGTGATTCCGCTCGCCTTCGAATCCTCGGGCGCGGGCGAGAGCGCGATAGTGCAGTTCGACTGGAAGTTCAATCAGGTCACGGGCACCGCCAAGGGCAAGCTCCTCGACCGCCCGCTGCATGAAGGCACGCAGGATCCGCTGTCGGTGCAGATCGCGCTGATGCTCGCGCTTGAGGCCGGTCAGCCGCCGGACTCGTTCTGGATGCTCGACACCGACGAGATCGAGCAATTCGAATACGTGCGCCGCGGAACGGCCACGCTCGACACGCCGCTCGGAATGCTCCCGACGGTGATCTACACGAGTCACGCGCACGGCTCCGACCGCACCACCTGGCTGTGGCTCGCGCCGGCGCTCGACTACATGCCCGCGCGCGCGGAGCAGCGCGTCAAGGGCGACACGCAGCTGTCGATGAAGATCCGCGCCTTCACCCGCGGGTGACCGGCTCCGCGCCCGCGGTGAGGCTCGTGCGCCCCCCGCGCCCGGAAGCGCTCACAGCGTTCCCAGCGCTTTGAACTGCTTGGCGAGCTTCAGCTGCTGACCCTGGTAGTTCGACGCCGCGTCGTTCCCATAGAGCGCGTCCGGCCGCTCCGCCATGCGCTCGTAACGCAGCCACCCCACGGTCTGGCCGTGCTCCAGCAGGAAGGGCACCTCGTGGGAGCGAACTTCCAACACGCCCCGGCTGCTGCCGGCGCGCCTCGTCCTCATGTCCCAGCCGAATCCGGGATCGAAGAAGCCGGCGTAATGCACCCGAAACTCCCCGGCCCGGGTGTCGTACGGGAGCATCTCCGCGGCGAACTCGGGAGGCACGGCGATCGCCTCCTTCGTCACCAGGATGTAGAACTCATCCGGGTCCAGGATCAGCGAGGATTCCTTGTGGAAGCGCAGCGGCTCCCAGAAGTCGAGGGGGTCGTAGTCGCGGCGGTCGAGATCGATGCGCCGCGCATGCTTCTTCGCACGCCAGCCGACGAGCCCGCGCTCGGTATCCGCCCCCTTCAGATCGATGGTGAAGGGCAACATGCCGGTTCGCTCGCTGATGGCGGTCGAGTCGGCGACCTGCCCCTCCGTGAGCAAGGACCGCCAGTCCGCGACCGTGATCGGCCGCGGATGCTCGCCGCGGGTGCGGCGGAACCGGAGCTGATTGAGCCGCGTGCCCGTTCTCACCACGATGCTGAAGCTGCGCGGGGCGACTTCGATGTAGAGCTGCCCCTGGTAGCCCTCCTCGAGCTGGTCGAAGAGCGTCGCCCGATCGGCGATGAGTCTCGTCAGGATGTCGAGCCGGCCGGTCGAGCTCTTGGGGTTGGCGAACGCCGCCACCGCGCTCCTCAGGTTGACGCTCTCGAGCAGCGGGATGACGTACACCCGGCCCTTCTCGAGCACCGCGCCGTCGTGAAGATCGAGCCTGAAGCGCTCGAAGCTCGAGTCCAGCTCCCTCATCTTCTCGAGCACCTTCATGCCCTTTCCGGGCAGGAAGCTCGCATCGACCGGATAGGCGTACTCCCCGAGCCGCAGGTCGATGCTCGCCGGCTGGATCTGGTCGGGAAGGATCTCGCCGTTTCGCAGGATGCCTGCCGGGAGGATCTCCCCGGCGATCAGCATCTCCCGGATCTTCTGACACGGCAGGATGCCGGTGTAGGAGGGTGACCGCGCGGCGGACTCGGCGGATGAGCTCATCGGTGCAGGCTTGGGGTCGGCACTGAGCGGGGAGGTCCCGCCTCAGGTGTCTTCGATGACGATCTTCGGAAACACGCTGCTGCGGTCCCGCGCCCGCAGCGCAAGCGCACCCGCGGTGCGCCGGGCCATGTCGAGGTACGCGCGCGCCCGCGCGGAATCGGGCGCCGCGACCACCGTCGGGCGCCCCCCGTCGGCCTCTTCACGGATCTGCGCATCGAGCGGCAGCTCGCCGAGGAACTTCACGTTGTACTGCTTGGCCATGCGCGCCCCGCCGCCCGCGCCGAAGATGTGCTCGACGTGGCCGCAGTGGCTGCAGACGTGCACGCTCATGTTCTCCACGATGCCGAGCACGGGCACCGACACCTTCTCGAACATCTTGAGCCCCTTGCGGGCATCGGCGAGCGCGATGTCCTGGGGTGTGGTCACGATCACCGCGCCCGCCACCGGCACCCGCTGCGCGAGCGTCAGCTGGATGTCGCCGGTGCCCGGCGGCATGTCGATCACGAGGTAATCGAGCTCCCCCCAGTCGGTCTCGGTGAGCAGCTGCGTGAGCGCCTGAGTCACCATGGGGCCGCGCCAGACCATCGGCTGCTCGGCATCCACCAGGAACCCGATCGACATCGCCCGCACCCCGTGCCTCTCGAGCGGCTTCAAGTGCCTGCCGTCCGGTGCGGTCGGCGTCTCTCCCGCAAGACCGAGCATGAGCGGCTGGCTCGGTCCGTAGATGTCCGCATCCAGCATCCCGACGCGCGCGCCCTGGCGCACCCAGGCGAGCGCGAGGTTGGCGGCCACGGTGGACTTGCCGACGCCGCCCTTTCCGGAGGCCACCGCCACGATGTTCTTCACCTCCCCGAGCGGCTTCAGATTCCGCTGCACGGCATGCGAGCGGATCTCGGCCACGAGCTCGAGTGCGAGCGTACCCTGGATGCCCGCCGCCCGAAGGTGCGCCCCGAGCGCCGCGGCGAGCTCCTCCCGATAGCCCCCGACGGGGTAGCCGAGCGCGATGAGCGCCCTGAATCCCTCGGCGGTCGCACTGACCTCACGCAGCGCACCGGCCTCCCCGAGACTCTCCTCGAGGTACGGGTCCACGTACGAGCGCAGCGCGGCCCGCACGGCATCGAGCGTCGAATCGTCTTTCATGGTGAAATTCTAGAGCCTGGCGCGCCGGCGTGCATGATGTCGATGGGGTCTCGGTCTGTGGCGGCCAAGCCTATGGCATAATTCGCCCAAGTGCCCGGCTCGGGCGCCAGCGCCCGAGCCCGCTGATGCGGGAGTGGCGCGCGCCCCGGCGCGGTGCCGTCAGTCCAAGGGAGCGAGGCTGCCGCGAGGGAATCGCGCAGGAGTGACTCAGCGGAAAGGCTGAATGACCTTTTTCACCAATTTGCGCGCCGACCGGCTGATCACGGAGCTCAGAGCCACCACGGACCCGGCCAGCCCGGAAACGCAGAAGGCGATCGCGCGCCTGAAGGAGCTCGGGCCAGGAGTCATCGAGTCCGTCTTCGCCGCGCTGCCGGACGCCGACAAGAGTGCGACCCTCGCGCTGGTCGAGGTGCTCTCCGGGGTCGTCAGTGCGAAATCCTTTCCGACCTTCACCCGCGGCCTGGTGCAGGGAAGTCCGCGCGTCATCGCGGGCATTTCCTGGGCGCTCACCAGCAGCCACAACTATCCACCGCAGCTGCTCATCGATGCGCTCTCGACCCCGGGCATCGCCAAGTCCGCCCTGCTCGAGGTGATCGCGGCCCACAAGAGCCGATTCGGCGTGCGCGATCTCATCAATGCCGCCTACACCCAGGAGCCGAACGAGAAGGCGGCGCTGTTTCGCATCATCGGCGAGGTCGCCGACGCCAATGCGCTGCCGGAGCTGATCGGCAGGGTCAACGGCAAGGATCCGATCGCGCGCGTGCACATCATCAACATCCTGGCCCGCTTCGACACCCCCGAAGTGCAGACCTCGCTCCAGGCGCTGCTGAAGGACCCCAACAAGCTGATTCGCGGAGCGACCCTCTCGGCGCTGCAGCGCATGGACGGCAGGATCGACATCGAGCGTGTCTGCGCCCTGCTGCGCGATCCCGAGATCGACGTGCAGAACAAGGCCATCGACGTCGTCATCAAGGCCAACGACCCCGAGACCATCCGCTATCTCATCGAGGTGCTGAAGGACGAGAACGAGAACGCGCGCCGGGCGGCGGTCGAGGTGTTGAACGAGGTCGGCAATGCCAAGTCCGTCAAGTACCTGCTCGAGGCGCTCAAGGACACCGACTGGTGGGTGCGCAGCCGCGCGGCCGATGCGCTCGGCAAGATCGGCGGCCCGCGGGTGATCGAGGCGGTGCTCGAGCTCGTTCGCGACAAGGACGAGGAGATCCGCCGCGCCGCCATCGAGATCCTCAATCAGACCAAGGACGAGCGCGCGGTCGACTCGCTCCTGCAGGCGACGCGCGATGCGGACTGGTGGGTGAGCGAGCGGGCGGTGGATGCGCTCGCCGAGATCGGCAACCGCCGCGCGGTGCCGCGGCTCATCGAGATGCTGCAGGACGGCAACGCCAAGGCCACGCCCGTCGTGGTGCGCGCGCTCGGCAAGCTCGGCGACTCCAGGCTGGTCGACACGCTGATGCCGTTCCTCGCCCGCCCCGAGCGCGAGCTGCGGATCGAAGCCATGCAGGCGCTGTCGCGCCTCGTCGACGAGCGCAGGGCGGAGCAGGTGCGGACGGAGCTGCAGAGCCAGGCCGTTTCCGCCGACCAGACGCTTTCGCGGGTCGCGACCGCCGCCCTCGCCGAGCTCGACCGGCGCCTGGCCGGCGGCGCGGCCGTCAGCGGGCCGACGCCCCTGCCGGCCCCTCCGCAGCGCGAGCCGGCCGAGGCCACCCGCGCGCCTCCGGTCGAGGCGATGACGCAGGGCACCAAGGTGCTCGAGGGTCCGCCTCGGCTCGACATCCAGACGCTGCGGCCGGGCGACATCATCGAGGGGCGCTACAAGTACATCGACCGCATCGGCCGCGGCGCCTTCGGCACGGTGCTGCTCATGGAGGACACGGTCGTCGACGAGCGGCTGATTCTCAAGTTCCTCAATCCCAACGTCTCGACGGACGAGGAGGTCATGAAGCGCTTCGTCCACGAGCTGCGCTACTCGCGCAAGATCACGCACAAGAACGTGATCCGCATCTACGACTTCCTCTACATCCAGGGCAACTACGCCATCTCGATGGAGTACTTCCCCTCGCACACCCTCGGCAGCGAGATCGTGGGCGAGAAGCCGCTCGAGCTCAGGCGCGCGGTGCAGTTCGGTATCGACATGTGCACCGGCATGACGGTGGCGCACCAGGTCGGCATCGTGCACCGCGACCTCAAGCCCGCCAACGTGCTGATCAACCAGGAAGCACTGCTGAAGATCGTGGACTTCGGGGTCGCCGCCGCGCAGCGCGAGGGCGACACCCAGCTCACCAAGACCGGGTACGTCATCGGCTCGCCGAAGTACATGGCGCCCGAGCAGATCCTCGGCAAGAAGGTCGACGAGCGCGCCGACATCTACGCCCTCGGCGTCATGCTCTACGAGATGGTGACCGGCGTCCCGCCCTACAGCCGCGGCGATCACATGTCGGTCATGTACCAGCACGTTCAGGGCAAGGCGCGCTCCCCCCAGGAGATCAACCCGGCCCTGCCGGCGGGTCTCTCCGATCTCGTGGTGAAGAGCATGGCGGTCGACAAGAGCCGCCGCCCCCAGAGCATGGAGGAGCTGCGCGGGGCGCTCGAGAAGTTCCTGTGAGCGCCGAACTCCGTGCGTTACGTCAAATTTTTCCGCACAAGCCATTGATTCCTGAGGCCTGAGGGGGCAAAAGGAGCGTACCGGCCCCGCCGCGCACGCGCGGGGTGTCGCGGCACGCGAGAGGTAAGCGACTTGGCGCGCATAGACGCCTTTTTGAAGCTCGGTACGCAACAGGGCTGCTCGGACGTGCATCTGGCCGTCGGAGTGCCGCCCATGCTGCGCATGCAGGGCGATCTGCTGCCGATCAAGTTCCGCGATCTGCGCGCCGCGGAGCTCGAAGGCTACATCATGGAGATCCTGAGCCGTTCCCAGGCCGAGGTGTTCGCCACGGGACAGGACCTCGATTTCTCCTATGTCTCGGCCGATGGCGGCCGGTTTCGCGTCAACGTCTTTCGCAAGGACACCGGCATCGGCGCCACCTTCCGCGCCATTCCCTCCGAGGTCCCCTCGCTCGAGAAGCTCGCCCTGCCGGCGACCGTCACCCGGCTGTGCGACTTTCATCAGGGCATGGTGCTCGTCACCGGCTCGACCGGAACCGGCAAGTCGACCACGCTCGCGGCGATGATCAACCATCTGAACGAGACCCGTAAGCTCAACATCATCAGCCTCGAGGACCCGATCGAGTTCGTGCACCGCAGCAAGCTCTCCCAGGTGATCCAGCGCGAGCTCGGGACGCACATTCCGAGCTTCGCCGAAGGCGTGCGCGCGGCCATGCGCGAGGATCCCGACGTCATCCTGGTCGGCGAGCTGCGCGATGCGGAGACGATTTCCATGGCCATGACCGCCGCCGAGACCGGACATCTCGTGCTCGGCACGCTGCACACCACCAGCGCGGTGAAGACCATCGACCGCGTCATCGACGCGCTGCCGGTCGAGGAGCGCGAGCAGACCAAGAGCTTCCTCGCCCAGAGCCTGCTCGCGGTCGTCACCCAGGTCCTGGTGAAAACCCCCGACGCCCGCAGCCGCAAGGCGATCTGCGAGATCCTGATGATGACCAAGGCGATCGCCAAGCTCATCCAGACGGACCAGACGTTCCAGATCCCGAGCCAGTTGCAGATGGGGCGCGATCTCGGCATGCAGCTGCTCGACCAGGCGCTGCTCGGGGCGATCGGCGCGCGCGAGATCGACCCGGACGATGCCTACTCGTACGCGACCGACAAGCGGCCGTTCCAGAAGTACGTGACCGACACCAGCATGCTGCCGAAGGTCGACCTGGCGGCGGCGGCGCCGGCCGCCTGAGCCGCGAGTCCCGCGCCGTGCCCGCCATCGATCCGTTCCTGCTCGAGGTGCTGGAAAAGCGCGGCTCGGACCTGCACTTCATCGCGGGCGATCCCCCCCGCATCCGCCAGTACGGGGATCTGATGCCGCTCAGGAGCGAGAGCCTCGCGCAGGACCTCGTGAAGGAGGCCCTGTACGAGATCATGCCGAAGACGGCGCTCGAGCGCTTCGAGTCCAAGGACGGCGCCGACTTCGCCTACACCATCCCGGAGCGCGGGCGGTTTCGGGTGAACGTGATGCGCCAGTTGAACGGCATGGGCGCCGTGTTCCGCTCGATCCCCTCCAAGGCGCTCACGCTCGATGAGCTCAAGTTGCCGGAAGCGGTGCGCCAGCTCTGCCGGGCCAACAACGGCCTGATCCTGGTCACCGGCAAGACCGGATCGGGCAAGTCGACCACGCTCGCGGCGATGATCGACGACATCAACTCGCGCGTGAAGGGTCACATCCTCACCATCGAGGATCCGATCGAGTTCGTGCATCAGAGGAAGAACTGCCTCATCAGCCAGCGCGAGATCGGCGTGCACAGCTCGAGCTTCGCGGGGGCGCTGCACTCGGCGCTGCGCGAGGATCCCGACGTCATCCTGGTAGGCGAGCTGCGCGACCTCGAGACCATGAGCATCGCGGTCACGGCGGCCGAGATGGGCATTCTCGTCATGGGAACGCTGCACACCAACGGGGCGGCGGCCACCGTCGATCGCATGGTCAACGTGTTTCCCTCCGACAAGCAGTCGCACGTGCGCACCATGCTCTCGACCTCGCTCCGGGGCGTGGTCTCGCAGCAGCTGCTGCAGCGCGCCGACAAGCAGGGGCGGACCGTCGCGCTCGAGATTCTGATCAACACCCCGGCGGCCGCCAATCTGATCCGCCAGGGCAAGCTCGATCAGCTCGAGAACACCATGCAGGCCGGCGGCCAGTTCGGCATGCGCACCATGGACAGCGCCATCCAACAGCTGCTCGAGCAGCGCCTGATCTCCGGCAAGGAGGCCTACCAGAAATCCATCAACAAGGCGAAGTTCGAGCCCCTGAAGGACATGGGCTAGGAGCGGGCCGGCGAGGCGACCGCGCCGGCTTCCCGGGCGGCGCCCGCGTCGGCCGGCGAGGCGCCGCCCG
>JAKAZP010000084.1 GCA_021815905.1 Pseudomonadota bacterium
CGGGAACGCCCGCGCCCCGCCGCAGTGCGGATCGGTGAGGGACGCGAAGGTGGGCTCGCGGCGCGTGGTGCGGTAGGGAACGGGCAGCGCCGCCACCTCGCAGCTCACCGCCTTGCGGATGCGCTTCAGGATCGGCATCAGCGTGTCGGGTCCGCGGATGCAGTTGACGCCGACGACATCGGCGCCCGCGGCCTCGAGGCGCTTGCAGGCCTCGACGGGCGTCCAGCCCTCGCGCAGAGTCCCCTCCCGGTGCAGCGCGAGGGTGACCACCGCCGGCACCTTCGAGTGCCTGCGGATCGCCTCGAGCGCCATGAGCGCCTCGCCCCCCCAGGAGAAAGTCTCCGCCACGATGTAATCGACGCCGGCGTCCGCCGCCCAGCCCACCTGCTCGGCGAAGATCGCCTCGGCCTGCTTGCGCGCCCTGCGGTCCTTCGGATCGTAGATGTTGGTGTTGCAGATGTCCCCGGCGAACAACGTGCCGGTGCGGCGAGCCACCTTCTTCGCGAGCCCGAGCGCGATGCGGTTCATCCTCTCGAGATCCTTCTCCCGTCCGATGACCTTCAGCTTCTCCCGGTGAACGTAGTAGGTGAGCGCCTCGGTGACATCGGAGCCGGCGTGCACGAAGTCCATGTGCAGCCGCTCGACGACTTCCGGATGCTCCGTCAGCACCTCGGGCACGAAGGCTCCCGCCTGCAGATACCCTCGCCGCTCGAGCTCGAACACGTAGCCTTCGGCGCAGATCACCGCCCCCGCCGCGAGACGCTGCATCAACCCGGGCTCATCGCTCATGACGTCGGTCCTCCTCAGGCGCGCATGCGGGCGCCGGTGGGATCGTAGGCGCAGGCGGGGAGACGCTCGGCCGGCCGCCGCTCGCCGATGATCTCGATCTCGAAGCCCGACGCTGCGCCTGCGAGCGCGGCGGGAATGTAACCGAGCGCGAGCGAGCGTCCCACCCGATGGCCGTACGCCCCCGAGGTCACCCATCCGACCACCCGGCCATCGTGCCAGATCGGCTCATCGCCGATGGCATCCGCGTCCCCGGCGGCCACCGCGAAGGCGACCAGGCGCCGCCCGCCCCCGCGGTCGCGCTCCTCGAGCGCGCTCGCGCGTCCGATGAACTCGCCCTTGTCGAATCGGACGAATCGATCGAGGCCGGCCTCGAAGGGGCCGTAGATCGGGCGGAACTCGCGCGCCCAGGTGCCGAAGCCTTTCTCGATGCGCATGGCGTTGAGCGCCCGCGCCCCGAAGGGCGCGATGCCGTGACGCTCGCCCGCCGACCCGAGCAGCTCGTGCAGGGCGCGCTGGTACTCGGGCGCCACCCAGAGCTCGAAGCCGAGCTCGCCGGTGAAGGAGATGCGCCCGACGAGCGCCGGGATCATCCCGACATCCATCCGGCGGAAGGAGAGGAACGGGAACGCCTCGTTGGAAAGATCCGCGCGCACCAGCGGCTGCAGAAGCTCGCGCGAGGCGGGACCGGCGAGCGAGAGCCCGGTCAGCTCCATGGCGCGGGAACGGACGCGAACGCCTTCCGGCGGCGCCTGGCGCTCGAACCAGCGCAGATAGTAGCTTTCCGCGGCGAGCGTGCCGATGATCAGCACCCGCTCGGGGGCCATGCGGCACAGGGTGAAGTCGCCGATCAGCTTGCCGCGCTCATTCAGCATGGGCGTCAACGCGATGCGGCCGACGGGCGGAACGCGGTTCGCCATGAGGCGGGAGAGCCACTCCACCGCCCCCGGACCTTCGACCTCGAGCTTGCCGTAGTTGGATGTCTCGATGAGTCCGACGCGCTCGCGCACGGCGCGGCACTCCTCGGCGACGTAGGGATGGGCGCGCGAGCGGTGGAACGTCACCTCCTCGTGCGCCTCGGCCGCGGTGGGCGCGAACCAGAGCGGGTGCTCGAGCCCGCAGTATTCCCCGAACACCGCGTGCCCGGCCCGCAGGCGATCGTAGATCGGCGTGGTGCGCAGCGGGCGCGCCGCGGGCAGCTCCTCGTTGGGGAAGCGGATGCGGAAGCGGCGCGAGTAGTTTTCGCGCACCTTGGCGTTGGTGTAGGCGAGCGTCGCCCAGTCGCCGTAGCGGGCGACGTCCATCGCCCAGATGTCGGACCCCGGATCGCCTTCGACCATCCAGTTCGAGAGCGCGAGCCCGACTCCCCCGCCCTGACTGAAGCCGGCCATCACCGCGCACGCGACCCAGAAATTGCGCAGGCCCTTGACGGGACCGACGAGCGGATTGCCGTCCGGCGCAAAAGTGAACGGGCCGTTGACCACCTTGCGGATGCCGGCCTGCCCGAGCGCCGGGAAGTGCTGGAACGCCACCTCCAGGCTCGGCGCGATGCGCTCGAGATCGTTCGGCAGCAGGGTCCGGCTGAAGTCCCACGGCGTCTCGCGCGCTGACCAGGGAACGCATGCGCGCTCGTACGTGCCGATCAGGATTCCGCCGCGCTCCTCGCGCAGATACAGCTCACCTTCGAAATCGATGCAGTGCATCTGCTCCTTGCGCCCGGCGAGCTCGGGGATCTCCTCCGTGATCAGGTACTGGTGCTCCATCGCGAGCACCGGCAGCTCGAGCCCCACCATCCTGCCGACTTCGCGCGCCCAGAGTCCCCCGGCGTTGACCACGTGCTCGGCATGCACCCTGCCGTGATCGGTGATGACGTCCCAGGTGCCGTCGCGTCGGGCCTCCAGAGCGGTCACGCGCGTGTGGCGAACCACCTCGGCGCCGGCCATCTGCGCCGAGCGCGCATAGGCCTGCGTCACGCCGTAAGGATCGACGTGCCCCTCGATGGGATCGAACAGCGCGCCGACGAAGTGGCGCCGGTCGAGGAGCGGAAACCGCGCCGCCGCCTCCTCCATCGTGAGCATCTCGAGCTCCATGCCGAGATAGCGGCCCCGGGCCTGCGCCATCTTGAGCCAGTCGAGCCGCGCGCGGGTCCCCGCCAGCATGATGCCGCCGGTCAGGTGCACGCCGCAGGATTGCCCGGAGATCTGCTCGATCTCGCGGTAGAGCTCGATGGTGTACTGCTGCAGCTTCGCGACGTTCGGATCGCCGTTGATCGTGTGCATGCCGCCCGCGGCATGCCAGGTCGAGCCGCAGGTGAGCTCGTCCCGCTCGATCAGCATGACATCCTTCCAGCCGGCCTTGGTCAGGTGGTAGAGCACGCTCGCGCCCACCACCCCGCCGCCGATCACGACGACACGCGCCTCGCCCTTCATCGGTCCTGTCCCTCCGCCTTGTCCCAGTCGTTCGAGACCGCGAGCTGCACGGGCGCGGCGGCCTCGCTCGAGCGCTCACCGAAGCGGCCGATGAGCCAGGAGCGAAACAGCGCGACGGCCGTATCGCCGAGCGCTTCCGGGTGAGTGAGCAGGTAATACCCGTAGCCGTTGTCGAGCATCGCCTCGAACGGACACGCCAGGCGTCCGGCGCGGATCTCCTCGGTGAAGAGTTTCGGATCGACCAGCGCGAGCCCCTGGCCGCTCAGGGCATACTGCACCGCGAGCACCGCGGTATCGAACACCAGGCCGCGCTCCACGGCGAGGCCCGCGAGTCCCGCCTGACGCGCGAACTGCGACCACGCTTCGTAGCGCGGCAGCTCGTCGATGCGCACGTGCACGATCTCGTTCGCCTCGATGAAGGCGCGCAGCCCTTTGCCGGCGTGACGGGCCGCGACCTGGGGATGGCACAGGATGCTCTGGCGCACCGGCCAGAGCAGGTCCGCGACCAGGTCGGTCACTCTCGGCCTCGAGTAGATCACCGCCACGTCGACGTCGCCGAGCGGCGGACCGGAGGCGGCGGGGCTGATGAGGTCGATGTCGACTTCCGTGCTCGCCTCGCGGAAGTCCCGGAGAATCGGCACGGCGAGCTGCACCGCGAAGCTCGGCGGCATCCGCACCCTGAGGATGCGCTGCGCCGGCGCGCCCTCGTTGCGAATGTCGTCGATCGCGTATTCCAGCCGGTCGAAGGATTTCGCGACCGCGGGCAGCAGATGCTGTCCCGCCTTGGTGAGCGTCAGGGCGTGCGGACGGCGCTCGAACAGCTGCACGCCGATCAGGCGCTCGAGCGAGATCACGTGGCGCGAGAGCGCGCTCTGGGAGATGAGCAGCGCATGCGCCGCGGCGGTGAAGCTGCCGTGCTTGGCCACGCCCTCGAACGCGCGCAGCGCGTTGAGCGGCAGCCATCGACGGTCGATCGGCTTGTTTGCCATGTGCACCCCCGGCGGCGTCGAGGACCCCGCTCGAGGAGGGATCGCGGGCGGCCGCGGAAACTTCCTCATACTAGCCGCCCGGCGCGCGCCGGCGCATCCCGATTCGATGCCTTTTTTCGATGCCGGTAGCCAAAATCTCGGCTTTCAGGCGCGCCCGAACTATGGAACGCTTGCCCCGACGGCACGGCCATGAGCGCATCAGTCGAGCACCCCGCCCCGCCCTCCTCGGGGCATCGCATCGCCTCCGTCCGCATCACCCACCACCGCCTGCCCCTCGCGCCTCCGTTCCACGCGAGCTGGGACACGCGCCCCCGCGCGCACTTCGACGCCACCATCGTGCGCGTCATCACCGACACCGGCCTCGAGGGCTGCGGCTCGGGTGACCTCATGATCGGTTTCGCCGGCCACGAGGCGCTGTTCGTCGGCGAGGATGCGCTCGCCCTCGAGCGTCATTACCGCGTGCTCTCGCACATCGACTTTCATTACGGACGCTGTTGGCCGCTCGACCTGGCGCTCTGGGACCTCGCCGGCAAGATCACCGGCCAGCCGTGCTGGCGGCTGCTCGGGGGCCTCTCGCGCCGCGTGCGCGCCTACGCCTCCTCCGGCACCCTGCGCCCGTCCGCGGCGCTCGCCGATCAGGCCGAGCGGTATCTCGGGGAAGGCTTCCGGGCCATGAAGATCCGCTTTCAGCGCGGCGACTGGCGCGAGGATATCCGCGCCCTCGAGGCGGTTCGCGCGCGCCTCGGTGACCGGCTCGAGCTGCTCGTCGACTGCAACCAGGGCTGGCGCATGCCCTGGGATACGCAATCGGCCTGGTGCCTGAAGGACGCGCTCGCGGTCGCCCGCGAGCTCGAGCGGCTCGGGGTGTACTGGATGGAGGAGCCGCTGCATCGGGGCGATCACGCCGGCATGAAGGCGCTGCGGGCGGCGACCGAAGTGCGGATCGCGGCCGGCGAGATGACCCGCCAGCCGCACGAGCTGCGCGAGCTGATCACGGCGGGCGCGGTCGATGTGCTGCAGCCGGATGCGGCGCTCGTCGGTGGCATCACGGGCCTGAGACGCATCGCCGCGATGGCGCAGGAGCACCACCTCGTGTTCACGCCGCACACCTGGACGAACGGCATGGGACTCACGGCCAACGCGCATCTCGCCGCCGGTCTCGCCGATTCACCCTGGCTCGAGTACGCCTACGATCCGCCGCAGTGGACGCTCGCGCGGCGCGATTTCATGATGGCCGAGCCGCTCACGGTCGATGCCGAGGGCTGGCTCACGCTCGGCGATGAGCCGGGGATGGGCTACGCGCTCGATGAGCGGGCACTCGCGGCGACGCGGATATAGCGCGACCGTCAGCGCTCCGCGAGGTCCCCGAGCGCCTCCCGCAGCGGCCCGAGCCACGGCTCGTAGCGCCGCCACTGCTCGAGTCCCTCGGTGTTGATGGGCCGGCGCACCTGCTCGGAGCTCGCGGTGTGCACGCGGCGCGCGGTGCGGTGGAACTCCAGGCAGGCCGGCTCGAACGGCAACCCGCAGAACTCGAGAATGCGGCGCACCTCGCGCTCGAAGTCCGCGACCAGCGCCTCGTGCTGCACCCGCAGCACCGCTCCGGGCAGCACCCGGTCCCAATGCGCCATCAGCTCGACATACGTGCGGTAGTAGCGCGCGATGTCCTCGAAGGAATAGGTGAACTGCTGCCCGGAGGCGAACAGCTGCTTGAAGTTGCTGAAGCAGCAGGCCATCGCCCCGCGCCGCGCGTCGATGATGCGCGCCCTGGGCAGCATCAGATGCATGAGCCCGACGTGGCGGAAGTTGTTCGGCATCTTGTCGATGAAACGCGGCTGTCCCCGCCGGTAGAGCCGCGTGTCCTCGAGATACCGCTCGCCGAAGCGCGCGAAATCCGACACGGGGAGCTCGGCGAGCGCCCTGGGATAGCGCGCGTTGCCCGTGACGCTCTCGCGCCCCTGCAGGGTCTGCACCAGGCGCGGCACGTCCGAGAGCTCCATCGTGCCCTCGACCTGCGAGTGCGACGCGAGAATCTGCTCGATCAGGGTCGAGCCGGCCCGGGGGAGCCCCACGATGAAGATGGGCGCATCGCTCGGGCAACCGGCGCCGGCCCGGGCGGCGAAGAACTCCGCCGTGCAGACCTCGATCTGCAGCCGCGTGTTGCGCTCGGTGAACTCCGGCCGGTAGCGGCATTCGCTCTTCTTCAGCGCATTGCCGCGCTCGTAGTAGCCGAAAGACTCCGCGTACTCGCCCCGATCCTCGAGCGCCTTGCCGAGGGCGAAGCAGAGGTGGAAGCGATCGGCGAGCGCGATGCGCGGCGCGGCCTCCGCCGCGCGCATCGCGAGCAGCTCCTCGTCGGTGAAGCGGTAGGTCTTGAGATTCGCGAGGCTCCAGTACGCGTCGCCGTAGCTCGGCCGCACGCGGGCGGCCCGGCGGTAGGATTCGATCGCCTCCGGTGTCCGGCCGAGGGTCTTCAGCGTATGGGCGCGGGAGAGATGCAGCTCGGCTTGGTCCGGCGTCTCGCGCAGCAACGCCTCGTACCGCTCGAGCGCCTGCTCGCATTCCCCGAGCTCCGTGGAGATGGTCGCCTCGGTGGCCCGGTAAGCCCGATTCTCCGGCTCCGCCTGCTCGAGCAGACGGATCTGCTCGCGCGCCTTCAGGTGCTTGTGGCGCTGCAGCAGCACCTGGGCGTAATCGAAGCGGGCGGCGCGATAGTCCGGCGCCCGCTCGAGCACGCTCTCGAGCAGGAGCTCCGCATCGTCGAGCACGTCGGCCTTCATGCCGATCTGGGCGAGCAGGCGCATGCCCTCGATGTGATCGCCATTCTCGATGAGGAAGCGCCGTATCAGCGCCTCGGCCGCCTCGTGCTCGCCGTCGGCGAACATGCTGCGCGCGGTCACGATGGCCGGCGGCAGGCTCGCGAGCTTCCCGACGTGCGCCGCGGCGTTGGCGGCATCCGCGGCCCGGCCCGCCATCCGGTAGAGCACCTCGAGCGTCCGCCAGCTCCCCGGCAGCGCCGGATTGAGTGTTACGGCGCGCTCGAAAGCCGCGATCGCGGGCGCCGCCGCGCGCAGCGCCACGTGGCAGTATCCCCTTTCCTGGTGCAGCCGCGGATAGTCCGGAAAGAGCGCCTCGAGGCGCACGAGGGTCGCGAGCGCATCGTCGATGCGCCCGAGATAGCGCTGCGCCACCGCGAGCATGTAGCGGAGGTCGCGATCCTCGGGGCGCTCGGCGAGCAGCGCCTGCGCCGTCTCGGCCGCCCGGGCGAACTCGCGCCGGTCGAGCAATTCGCGCACGCCCCCGGTCGCGCGCGACGGGGGAATGGCCGCGCCGTCGGCCTGCATCGGTCTCCTCGAGCCTCTGGTGTGCTGACCCGGGGACCGATTCTAGCGCAGCGCCGCCCGCGCGGCCCCGCCTTCACCGATGCTGCGAGAAGCTGTAGCTGAACGTGAGCTCGATCGTCCGCGGCCGCATCGGCGTCTCGGTGAGGATGAACTGCCGGCTGGTCGTGAACAGGCTCTTGTTGACGTCGGTGATGTTCGTGCCGATGAGCGACACCGTCCAGTCATCCTTCGAGACTCCGGCCGACATGTCGTACGTCGTCCATGCCGGCTGATCGTAGGCCTCGACGTTGCCGGCCGCCGACAGCGAGTGCCCCTGGTGCTGCATGCCGATCTGAACGTACGGCAGGTAATTGCCGAGAGTCCAGTCGTAGCGGGCGCGCAGATTCCCCTCGAAGGGCGGGGAGTCGGCGAGGGGGCTCCCCTGGACGCCGTAGACGTTCTGCACCGGGGTCGCGATACCGTTGACGTAGAAGCTGGTGATCGGCTTGCCGAAGTCCGCCGTCCCCGGGATGTTGCCGACCAGCGCCGGGGAATTGACCAGCCTGCTGCTGTTCCAGGCCGCCGAGCCGTTGATCGACAGCCCCTGCCACACCCTCGCGGCGAGCTGAATCTCGATGCCCTTGACCTGATAATCCGGGCCGTTGGTGTTGTAGGTCAGGTTGCCGAGACCGCATTGCGGGCAGAAGAAGCTGACCTGGGCGTTGCTCCAGTTTTCCTGATAGAGAGCGCCGTCGAACTCCAGGTGGCGGTCGAACCACATGGTCTTCCAGCCGACCTCGTTGTTGGTGAGATTGTCGGACAGGTAGGTCTTGGGCGTCGCGTACTGGTTGACGCCCAGGACGTTCGGCAGGTGATCCGAGCTGCCGCGGTTGAAGCCGCCCGGCCTGAAGCCCTGGGAATAGGTGTAGTACACGAGGGCATCGGGCGTGACGTGCCAGGAGAGATCGGCGCGGCCCCGCATGCCGGACTCGGTCAGGGTGTGCGGATTCTGCAGGGCGAAGTTGGTCCCGTAGGGCGATTTTGCGCCGTCCGGATAGCCGCCGGTACCGCAGGCCCCGAAGAACGTCGCGGTGCCGAACGCCTTGCAGTAGAAGCTGCCGACGTCGCCGCCGAGCTGCGAGTTGTACATGTGGAAGTAGCGCACGCCGCCGGTGATCGTCAGCTTGTGCGGCACGATGTCGAAGGACACGGAGGTATACGCCGCCTT
>JAKAZP010000085.1 GCA_021815905.1 Pseudomonadota bacterium
GCAGCTGCCGGCGGTGCGCTCGGTCAACACGAGCTTCGTGCTGCGCACCAAGAAGTTCACGACGCGGCTGCCGGTGAGTTGAAGCCGTGTGCGGGCGCCCCGCTCACCCGAGCTCGCGCATGTCCTCGGGGGTCAGGCGCACCGAGGCGGCGGCGACGTTCTCATCGAGATGCTCCATGGAGCCGGTGCCGGGGATCGGCAGCATGACCCTCGAGCGCCCGAGGAGCCAGGCGAGCGCCGCCTGGCCGCGGGTGATGCCGTGGCGCCGCGCCACGCGCTCGAGCGCGCCCGTGCCGCGCCCCCCGGCGGCGTGGCGGCCGGAGCCGAGCGGCGCCCAGGGCAGGAAGGCGATGTCGCGGCTCTCGCAGTAGGCGAGTACCGCGTCGCAGTGGCGATCCTCGAGGTTGTAGCGGTTCTGCACCGAGACGATGGGAGTCAGCCGCTCGGCGCGCTCGAGCTCATCGACGCTCACGTTGGAGAGGCCGAGATGGCGGATCTTGCCCTCGCCCTGGAGGCGCACGAGCTCCCCGAGCGATTCCTCGAGCGGCACGTTGGGATCGGGAGCGTGCAGCTGATACAGATCGATGCGCTCGATACGCAGCCGCTTCAAGCTCGACTCGCAGGCCCGGCGCAGATGCTCCGGCCTGCCGTCGCGGTTCCAGACCTCCGGGCCCGGCCGCACGAGGCCCCCCTTGGTCGCGATGACGAGGTCCCGCGGATAGGGGGCGAGCGCCCGCGCGATCAGGCTCTCACTCACCTCCGGCCCGTAGGAATCGGCCGTGTCGATGAAATTGACCCCGAGCCTGACGGCGCGCTGCAGCACCCGCACCGCCGTCGCGACCTCCGGCGGCTCGCCCCAGACGCCCGGTCCGGTGATGCGCATCGCGCCGAAGCCCAAGCGATGGACCGTGAGATCGGGGCCGAGAGCCCGCTCTCCGGCGGCCGAGGCATTCAAGTTGGAGCTCATCGACGCGCCTCCCTCGATCGGCTGACGGACGCCTCGCAAGCCTCATGCCACATCGCGCCAGCCCTTGCCGGAGGCGGCAAGCTTCTCAAGAAGCGCAGCCGGACGCCAGCGCATTCCGTGACTCGGCGCCAGGCGGCGCATGGTCTCGAGCACGCGGCCGAGCCCCTCCGACTCGGCCCAGTACATCGGGCCGCCGCGAAAGCGCGGAAAGCCGTAACCGTTGGCGTAAACGACGTCGATGTCGCTCGCGCGGATCGCGATACCTTCCTCCAGGATCCTCGCGCCCTCGTTGACGAGCGGATGTAACAGGCGCTCGAGGATCTCGCGCTCGGGGATCTCGCGGCGCTCGATCCCGAGCTCGCGCGACACCTCCTCGATGAGCGCCCGCACCTCGGGATCGGGGCTGCGCTTGCGCCCCTCGTAGCGGTAATAGCCCCGGCCCGTCTTCTGGCCGAGCCGGCCCTGCTGCACGAGCCGCTCGAGGATCGGCGAGACGCGCTCGTCGGGAGGAAGCCTGCGGATCTTGCGGATGAGATAACCGACGTCGTTGCCGGCGAGATCGCGCACCGCGAGCGGACCCATGGCGAATCCGAAGCCCTCGATGACGCCGTCGATCTGCTCGGGCGTCGCGCCCTCCTCCAGCAGAAACTCCGCCTCGCCCATGTAGAACTGCAGCATGCGGTTGCCGATGAAGCCGTCGCAGTTGCCGGCGAGCACCGGGACCTTGCCGAGACGCTTGCCGAGCGCCATGACGGTCGCGATCGTCTGCGCCGAGGTGCGCGCGCCGCGCACGTTCTCCAGCAGCTTCATCACGTTCGCGGGACTGAAGAAATGCGTGCCGACGACCTGCCCGGGACGCGAAGTGCCCGCGGCGATCTCGTCGATGTCGAGCGTCGAGGTGTTGGTGGCGAGCACCGCCTGGGGCGGCGCGGCGCGCTCGATCCTCGCAAACACCTCCTTCTTCACCTTCATGTCCTCGAACACCGCCTCGATCACGATGTCCGCGGCGCCGAGGGCGGCGTAATCGAGCGCGCCTTCGATGAGGGCCGTCGCCCGCTCGGCCCGCTCGCGCGTCGTGCTGCCGCGAGAGACCGAGGCCTCGTAGTTCCGCCGCACGAGCGCGAGGCCGCGATCGAGCAGCTCGCGGGACACCTCGAGCACGGTCACCGGAATGCCGGCGTTGGCGAAGCACATCGCGATGCCGCCGCCCATCGTGCCCGCGCCGACCACCGCGGCGCGCCGGATCGGCAGCGGCTCGAGGTCCGCCGGCACGCCCGGAATCTTCCGCGTCTCGCGCTCGGCGAAGAAGAGGTGCATCAGCGCGAGGCTCTGCGGGCTCTCGCGGCACTCGAGATAGGTCGCGCGCTCGAACCGGAACGCCTCCTCGCGCGAGCCGAAAGTCGCCGCCTCGATGCAGTCGACGATCTTCAGCGGCGCGATCTGGCCACGCGCCTTGGCGGCGATGCGCGCGCGCCAGGAGGCGAACAGCTCGCCGGTGGCGCCCGCGATGCGGTCGGTGCGCTCGGCGGCGATGGGCAGCGGCCGCAGCGCAGCGAGCGCCCGGCGGGCGAGCGCGACGGCGGCGGGGACGGCGTGATCGGCGAGCTCGTCGACGAGCCGGAGCGCGGGCGCGCGCGCCGCCGCGATCGGCGCGCCGGAGGTGATCGCCTCGAGGGCCGCCTCGGCGCCCGCGAGCCGGGTGAATCTCACGGTGCCCCCCGCCCCGGGCACGAGGCCGAGCTTCACCTCCGGCAGCCCGACCTGCGCATTGCGGGCGGCCACGCGCCAGTGACAGGCGAGAGCGAGCTCGAGGCCGCCCCCGAGCGCGCTGCCTTCGACGGCGGCCACCACGGGCTTGACGCTGCCCTCGAGCAGCGGCTGCAGATCGCGCGGCATGGGCGGCGCGAGCGCCGCGCCGGAGCGCACCTCGTTGATGTCGGCTCCCGCGGGGAATGTTCCGCGAGCGCCATGGATGACGATCGCGTGAATGCCGGGGTCGTCCGCCGCCTGAGTGAGCTCGCGCGCGAGCTCGATGCGAACCGGATGACTCAGCGCGTTGACGGGGGGGTTGTCGATCTCGAGGACCAACACCTCGCCCTCGAGGCGACGATGGACGGACGGCACGGCACGCTCTCCCGCAATTCGATCAGTGGCGTGCCACAGCATGCCTCATTGCCGGTGCGGCGCAAGTACGTCCCGGCAACCTCGCGCCTCGGCGCCCTGCCTCGGAGCGCCCGGCAGCGAGGCATGCCGCACTGCGCCACGCGGGCGAGCTCAGGAGATGATCTGCCGCTCCCTGAGCGCCTCGAGAATGACCCGCGCGGCCTCCTCGGCCGTGGCCCGGCTGGTGTCGAGCACGACCTCCGCCGTCTCCGGCGCCTCATAGGGCGAGTCGAGGCCGGTGAAGTGCTTGATCTTGCCCTCGAGCGCGCGCGCATACAGCCCCTTCGGGTCGCGCTGCATGCAGACCTCGAGGGGCGTGTCGACGTGGACCTCGATGAACTCCCCGCGCGCGACCAGCTCGCGCACCATGTTGCGCTCGGCGCGGAACGGCGAGATGAAGGAGCACAGCACGATCGCTCCCGCATCCACGAACAGCTTGGCGACCTCGCCCACCCGGCGGATGTTCTCCACGCGGTCGGCGTCGGTGAACCCGAGGTCGCGGTTCAAGCCGTGACGCACGTTGTCGCCGTCGAGCATGTAGGTGTGCGCGCCGTGCGCGTGCAGCTCGCGCTCGAGGATGTTGGCGATCGTGCTCTTGCCCGATCCCGAGAGTCCCGTGAACCAGAGGATCGCCGGGCGGTGGCCGTTCAGCCGCGTGCGGGCCTCCTTGTCGACCAGCAGCGCCTGTCGGTGGATGTTGGTCGCGCGGCGCAGCCCGAAGCTGATCATGCCCGCGCCCGCCGTGGCGTTGGTGAAGCGGTCGATCAGGACGAACGCCCCGGTCTCGCGGTTCTCGGCGTACGGATCGAAGGCGACCGGCGTCGCGGTCGAGAGATTGCACAGGCCGATCTCATTGAGCGCGAGGGTTTTCGCCGCGATGTGCTCCAGCGTATTGACGTCGGTCTTGTGCTTGAGGCTCGTGACCCGCGCGGGCACGAGCCGGGTGCCGATGCGCATGAAGTACGAGCGGCCGGGCAGCATCGGCTCCTCGCTCAGCCACAGCACCTCGGCGGCGAACTGATCGACGACCTCCGGCCTCGCGTCCGCCTGCGCCAGCATGTCCCCGCGCGAGAGATCGACTTCATCGGCGAGAGTCAGCGTCACGGCGTCGCCGGCGCGCGCCTCGGGCAGCTCCCCGTCGGCGGTCACGATGGCCTTGATGCGCGTCTCGCGCCCGGAGGTCGCGACCGCCACGCGATCGCCCGGCCGCACGCGGCCCGAGGCGACGGTGCCCGAGAAGCCGCGGAAATCCGGGTTCGGGCGATTGACCCACTGCACGGGGAAGCGGAACGGCTTGTCCTCCAGGCCCTCGCCCGCCTCGATCCCCTCGAGGTGCTCGATGAGCGTCGGTCCTTCGAACCAGCGCATCCGCGCCGAGCGGCGGGTCACGTTGTCGCCGAGGCGGGCCGAGATCGGAATCGGCGTGATGGAGTTGAAGGCGAGCGCCTGCGCGAAGCCGAGATAATCGCCGACGATGTGGTGGAAGCGCTCGCCGGAGTAATCGACCAGGTCGATCTTGTTCACCGCCAGCACGACGTGGCGGATCCCGAGGAGCGAGCAGATGTAGCTGTGCCGGCGGGTCTGTGTGAGGACCCCCTTGCGCGCGTCGATGAGGATGACCGCGGCCTGGGCGCCGGAGGCGCCGGTCGCCATGTTGCGCGTGTACTGCTCGTGGCCGGGAGTGTCCGCCACGATGAAGGCGCGGCGCGGGGTCGAGAAGTACCGGTAGGCGACGTCGATGGTGATGCCCTGCTCGCGCTCGGCCTCGAGTCCGTCGACCAGCAGCGCGAAGTCGATGTCCTCGCCCGCGGTGCCGTGCTTGCGGCTGTCGCGCTCGAGCGCGGCGAGCTGGTCCTCGTGGATCAGCTTGCTGTCGTAGAGCAGCCGGCCGATCAGGGTCGATTTGCCGTCGTCCACGGAGCCGCAGGTGAGGAAGCGCAGCAGCTCCTTCTCCGGACCCCCGGGACCGGTCGGGCTCACGGTGACTCGGGGATGGGCGGTGGTCATCAGAAATAGCCCTCGCGCTTCTTCTTCTCCATCGAGGCCGCCTCGTCGGTGTCGATGAGCCGGCCGGAGCGTTCGGAGGTGCGCGCGATCAGCATCTCCTCGATGACGTCATCGAGGCTCGTTGCACGACTCTCGATCGCGGCGGACAGCGGATAGCAGCCGAGGGAGCGGAAGCGCACCATGCGCACCTGCTCGACCTCGCCGGCCCCGAGCCGCATGCCCTCGTCCTCGCGCATGATGAGCTGACCGTCGCGCACGAGCACCTTGCGGGGAGCTGCAAAGTAAAGCGGCACGACCGGGATCGCCTCGGCGCGCGTGTATTGCCAGATGTCGAGCTCCGTCCAGTTGGAAAGCGGAAACACGCGGATCGTCTCGCCCTTGTTGATCCTCGTGTTGTACAGACGCCAGAGCTCGGGTCGCTGATTGCGCGGATCCCACACGTGACCGGCGGAGCGGAAGGAGAAGATGCGCTCTTTCGCCCGGCTCTTCTCCTCGTCGCGGCGCGCGCCGCCGAAGGCGGCGTCGAACTCCCACTTGTCGAGCGCCTGCTTGAGCGCCTCGGTCTTCATCACCTGGGTGTGCAGCTGGGAGCCGGAGTCGATCGGATTGATGCCGCGCGCGCGCCCCTCCTCGTTCGTGTGGACGAGCATGCGCACGCCGTAGCGCGCCGCGACCTCGTCCCGATGGCGGATCATGTCGCGGAACTTCCAGCCGGTGTCGATGTGCAGCAGCGGAAACGGCGGCTTCGAGGGATGGAACGCCTTCAGGGCGAGGTGCAGCATCACCCCGGAGTCCTTGCCGATCGAGTACAGCATCACCGGATTGCGGAACTCCGCGGCCACCTCGCGCATGATGCCGATCGATTCGGCCTCGAGGCGCTTCAAGTGCCGGGAGAGCGCGGCATGCGACAGGGTGCTCGTGGTCATCGTCGTCTCAGGCGGAAAGCGGCGCGAGCGCGAGCGGCCCGCCCGCGACGAAGAAAGAGTTGCGGAATCCGGGCTTGCCGTAGCGCAGCGGCTCGCCGTCGTCGGCGAGAACCCGCCCTCCGGCGGCCGAGAGCACCGCGTGCCCGGCCGCCGTATCCCACTCCATGGTCGGCCCGAGCCGTGGATAGAGGTCGGCCTCGCCGGCGGCGACCAGGCAGAACTTGAGCGACGAGCCGACCGACACCCGGCGGCAGATGCGGTAGTGCCGCAGATACGCGTCGGTCTCCGGGGTCGAGTGCGAGCGCGAGACCACCGCGGTCACTCCCTCGGCGGGCACCGCCCGCACGCGCAGGGTCTCAGGCGGGCCGGCGGCGGCGGCCTCGACGGGGAAGGCGCAGCGGAAGGCGTGCGCGCTCGCGACGTGCCCGGCATAGAGCATGCCCCCGACCGGCGCGTACACGACTCCGAGGGCCGGCAGCTGTCCTCGAATCAGCGCAATGTTGACCGTGAACTCGCCGCGGCGGTGGATGAACTCCTTGGTGCCGTCGAGCGGGTCGACCAGGAAGAACTCCTCGCGCACCGTGGGAATGCGCCCGGCCGCCACCTCCTCCTCGGCGATCACCGGGATGGCGGGCGCGAGGCGCGCGAGGCGCTCGAGGATGATCGCCTCCGCGGCGCGATCGGCCTCGGTGACGGGCGAGCGGTCGGCCTTGTGCTCCACCTCGAACCCGGTGCGATAGATCTCATGAGCGGCGCGGCCCGCCGCATGCGCGGCGGACAGCAGGCTCGTCAGCAGCTCTTCGTCGGAGGTCATACGGCCCAAGTCTACACAATGGGCCTGCTTGCGGCCGGCGCCGGTTCTCAGCCCGTGAATCCGGTCGGCGGAAGGCGGCTCGCGCCCGGATCGCCCCCGGTCCCGCGCCCGCTTCCGACGGCGCTAGCCCTGGCGCACCGCCTCGACCTGGATGAAGAGCTTCACCCACATCTTGAAGCCCAGCTGCTTGCCGAAGCTCATCCCGTAGCGCGCCCGGTTGAACTCGCCCCGGGCATCGGCCCCGCAGCGGTACTGGTGCATCATCGGTACTTCCTTGCACTCGAAATGAGCGATCCGCAGATCGAGCGGGTGCGTGATGCCGCGAAAGGTGAACGTGCCGATCACCCGGGTCGGGGAGCCGGCGCGAAAGTCCGCGAGGCGTCCCTGGTAGGTCGCCGTTGGATAGCGGGCGACATCGAGCAGCTGCGGCGCCTTGATGTCGACGTTGAGCTGCGGCTGGCCGAAGTCCGCCGAGCCCGTGTCGATGGTCACCTTGACGGTGCCGGTGCGCTTCTGCCGGTCGAGAACGATGCGGCAGGTGGTCCGGGTGAACTCTCCGCGCCAGATGGACAGTCCGCCGAAGTGATCCGCCCAGAAGCTCGGATGCGTGTGGTTCGGATCGCAGACATAGTTGACGGGTTTGGCGAGCGCGGCGCCGGCATGAAGCGCGAGCAGCGCCGCCGGCAGGGCAACCAGGGGCATCCTCATTCGGGGCAATCTCCTGCGATGGGGGACGCTAGCCTACCGTCAGGAGCCGAGCCGGCGCCACTCCCTCGAACCGTCCTAGCGCGCGGCCGCGGGCGCGGGCATGTGCACCTTCATGCCGAGGGCCTGGGCGACCGCCTCGTGCGTGATCTGCCCGGCGTGCACGTTGAGTCCGCGGGCGAAGCCGGCATCGCTCTCGAGCGCCGCTTCCCAGCCGCGCCCGGCGAGCAATCTCACGTAAGGGAGCGTGGCGTTCGTCAATGCGAAGGTCGAGGTGCGCGCCACCGCCCCCGGCATGTTCGCGACGCAGTAGTGCACGACGCCATCGACGACGAACGTCGGGTCGGCATGCGTCGTCGCCTTGCTGGTCTCGAAGCAGCCGCCCTGATCGATCGAGATGTCGACCAGGACCGAGCCCGGCTGCATGCTCGCCACCATGGCGCGCGTCACCAGCTTCGGCGCGGCGGCCCCGACGATGAGCACGGCGCCCACCACGAGGTCCGCCTCGCGCACGAGGCGCTCGATGGTCTCGGCCGTGGAATACGCGGTGCGGAGCGAGGAGCCGAAGAGGCTCGAGAGCTCGCGCAAACGCTCCACCGAGCGGTCGACCACCGTGACGTCGGCCCGCAGGCCGACCGCCATTTCCGCGGCGTGCGTTCCGGCGACTCCTGCGCCGAGGATCACCACCTTGCCGGCGGGCACTCCCGGCACGCCCCCGAGAAGCACGCCTCGTCCGCCGTTCGCCTTCTGCAGGCTGGCGGCGCCCACCTGGATCGACATGCGACCGGCGACTTCGCTCATCGGAGTGAGGAGCGGAAGCGCGCCGTGGCGGTCGGTGACCGTCTCATAGGCGATGGCGGTCGCGCCGGACCGGATGAGGCCGCGGGCCTGCTCGGGGTCCGCCGCCAGATGCAGGTAGGTGAAGAGCACCTGACCGCGGCGGAGCATCGCGCACTCCTTGGGCTGCGGCTCCTTCACCTTCACGATGAGCTCGGCGCCGGCGAACACCTCCGCGGCGCTCGGCGCGATGGTGGCGCCCGCCTGAACATAGTCCGCGTCGCCGATGCCGATGCCG
>JAKAZP010000086.1 GCA_021815905.1 Pseudomonadota bacterium
CTCGACCGTGTTGCGTGAGCTGAAATCGAGGAGGGCGATGCGCGCGCCCGTGCCGGCGGCGTTGCCGGCCGAGGACACGCGCGACAGATCGCAATCGGGAATCATCCCGAGCACCATGGCGTACTTGACATCGATGTGCGCCCCGAAGGCGCCGGCGAGCCGGATGCGGTCGACGCGCTCGGTGCCGAAGTGCTCCATGAGCAGCCGGATACCGGCATGCAGCGCCGCCTTCGCGAGCTGGATCGCCCGCACGTCGTTCTGCGAGATGGTGAGGGTGTGCTCGCCCTGGTGAATCACGTAGCCATGGGTGCGGCCCATCGGCACGATGCGCGCGCTGCGCCCGGCGAGCCCGCCGTCGATCACCCCGTCCTGACTCACGATGCCGGCGAGGAACATCTCGGCGATCGCCTCGATGATCCCCGATCCGCAGACACCGGTCACTCCGGTGGCGCGAATCGACTCCTCGAACCCCGGCTGATCGGACCAGAGCTCCGAGCCGATCACCTTGAATCGGGGCTCGAGCGTCGAGGGGTCGATCCGGAGCCGCTCGATCGCCCCGGGCGCGGCGCGCTGCCCGCAGCTGATCTGCGCGCCCTCGAAGGCCGGCCCCGTCGGACTCGAGCAGGCGAGGAGGCGCTGGCGGTTGCCGAGGACGATCTCGGCGTTGGTGCCGACATCGACGAGGAGCGTGACCTCATCGCTCAGGTCGGGTCGCTCCGCGAGGATCATTCCGGCCGTGTCGGCGCCGACGTGGCCGGCCACGCACGGCAGCACGTATGCCCGCGCGTTCGGGTGCAGCGCGAGGCCGAGGTCGGCGCAGCGGATCAGCGCGGCCTCGTCGGTGGCGAGCGCGAACGGAGCACCCCCGAGCTCGACCGGATCGATGCCGAGCAGCAGGTGATGCATGATGGGGTTGCCGACCAGGGTGATCTCGAGAATGTCCTGCGCCGCGGCCTGCGCCTGACGGGCCGCCTCCGCGGCGAGGGAGTTGAGCGCCTCGCGCACCGCCTGAGTCATCTGCCCGGCGCCGCCCGGATGCATCATGGCGTAGGACACGCGGCTCATCAGGTCCTCGCCGAAGCGGATCTGCGGGTTCATGAGGCCGCTCGAGGCGAGGATCTCGCCGGACTCGAGGTCGCAGAGATGCGCCGCGATGGTGGTCGAGCCGATGTCGACGGCCAGTCCGAGCGGACGCTCGTGAAAGCCCGGCCAGATCGCGATGATCCGCGAGCCGGCGTGCACGGCGACGGTGACCTTCCAGTCGGCCTTGCGCAGCGCGGGCTGCAGGGCCTGCAGCACCTCGAGGTCGCACTCGAGGCGCTCGAGCTGCCACTCCCGGGCGAGCGCTTCCTTGAGCCGTTGCAGATCGCCGGAAGGGTCGCGCATGTCGGGCTGGCGCACTTCGAGGTAATAGAGGTGCACCACCGGATCGAGCGTGATCGCCCGGGCGTCGGCGGCCTTGCGGATGACCTGTCGATGAACCTGGCTGCCCGCCGGCACATCGACCACGAGGTCCCCCTGGACGAGGGCGGAGCAGGAGAGGCGATGGCCCGAGGGGAGCGAGCGGCGCCGCGCGTACGATTCCTCGGCGGCGCTCAGCGGGGAGAGATTCCCGGCACGCGAGCTCACGCCGTGCTTGGCGAACTCGCCCTCCATGATGAGCACCTGACAGCGGCCGCAGATCGCCCGGCCGCCACAGACCGAGTCGACGTCCACGCCGAGCGCGCGCGCCGCCTGCAGGAGCGGCGTGCCGACGGGGAAGCGCCCCCGCTTGCCCGAGGGCGTGAATACGACCAGCGGCTCCCGATCAGGTGGCACGGCGACGGTGGCCTCCCTCGCGCCGTCCCCGAGGGGCGCCTTCGCCGCCGGCGGCCTGCTGCGCCGGGGGCTCGCGGTACTTGCGGATCCAGCGCGCGCAGTCCGGGTCGTGCCCGACCATCACATCCGCCCCCATGCACGCCCGGACGATCTCCGGGTGCAGCGGGTTCATGATCGCCGAGGTCATCCCGGCGCCGATCGCCATGGTGAGGAAGGCCGCGGTGATGCCTTCGCGCGCGGGCAGTCCGAAGCTCACGTTGGAGGCGCCGCAGGTCGTGTTGACCTTGAGCTCCCCGCGCAGCCGGCGCAGCAGATGCATCACCTGGGCGCCCGCCTGGTTGATGGCCCCGATCGGCATCACCAGCGGATCGACCACCACATCGCAGGCGGGGATGCCGTAATCGGCCGCCCGGTGCACGATCTTCTTCGCCACCTCGAAGCGCACGTCGGGGTTCTCCGAGATGCCGGTCTCGTCGTTCGAGATCGCCACCACCGCCGCGCCGTACTTCTTCACCAGCGGCAGCACGGCCTCGAGGCGCTCCTCCTCGCCGGTGACGGAATTGACGAGCGGCTTGCCCTGATAGACCGCGAGCCCCGCCTCGAGCGCCGCGACGATGGAGGAGTCGATCGACAGCGGCACGTCGGTGATCGACTGCACGAGCTGCACGGCCTTCGCGAGGATCGCAGGCTCGTCCGCGAGCGGGATACCCGCGTTGACGTCGAGCATGTGCGCGCCCGCCGCGACCTGCGCGCGGGCATCGGCCTCGACGCGGCTGAAGTCGCCCGCGGCCATCTCGGCGGCGAGGATCTTGCGGCCGGTCGGGTTGATGCGCTCGCCGATCATGACGAACGGGCGATCGAAGCCGATCACCACTTCACGCCGGGCGGAGCTCAATACGGTATCGGTCATGAGGCTAACCTGTCGATGTCATGTCGATTACGGGAGGGATACCAGGGAACGCGTCCGCCGAGCACACCCGAGCGCCCGACGATCTCCGGGACGCTCTCTTCCTGGCGATACGCCATGAGGTGAACGCCGGCGACGCCCCGGACCTCGCGGATCTGCTGGATGAGCTCGATGCAGAGCTCGCGTCCCTCGCGGGCGGCGTCCTGGGCGCCGGCCAGGCGCGCGATGACCGGATCCGGGATGTGCAGGCCCGGAACGTGTGCGCGCATCCACTCGGCGGCCTTGGCCGAGCGCAGCGGACCGACGCCGACCAGGATGAAGACCCGCTCGAGGAGCCCCAGATCCTCGACGCGGCGCATGAACGCCTCGAGTCGCCCGATATCGAAGCAGTACTGCGTCTGGATGAACTGTGCGCCGGCGGCGACCTTCTTCGCGAGGCGCCGCGCCCGGTACTCGAGCGGCTCGGTGAACGGGTTCTCGGCCGCCCCGAGCAGCACGCGGGGCGCGGCGGTGAGGGCGCGTCCGCTGAGGAACCGGTGCTCGTCGCGCATGGTGCGCGCGGTGGCGAGCAGCGTCATCGAATCGAGATCGAACACCGGCTGCGCCTGCGGATGATCGCCCGCCTGCACGCCATCCCCGGTGAGGCACAGGATGTTGCACACGCCCATCGCGGCCGCGCCCAGGATGTCCCCCTGAATGGCGATGCGGTTCTTGTCGCGGCAGGAGATCTGCATGACCGGGGCGTAGCCCACCCGGGTGAGCAGCGCGCACACGGCGACGCTCGACATGTGACAGTTGGCGCCGCTCCCGTCGGTCGCGTTGATGGCATCGACCGAGCCGTCGAAGAGACTCGCCCGCCGGTAGACGTCCTGCGGATCGGCGGAGTCCGGCGGCGCGAGCTCGGTGGTGACGGCGAACTGCCCCGCGCGCAGGATCCGCTCGAGCCGTCCGGCGGAGCTGTGGCCCGGCAGGATCGGCAGCGGCGCGCCGGGGGCGGGCTCGTCGTCGATGATCACGCGCTCTCTCCGGCGCGCTCGCGCGCGACGCGCAGCCAGGAGGACCTGCCGGCGAGCCGCCGGTCGAGCGGCAGCTGCACCTGCGCGAGCGCCGCGGCACCGCCTTCGATGCGGGCACTGCCGAGGACGGCCTCGTGCCAGACGCACTTCATCTCCGGCCGCACTTCGCAGCGGCCGTTCGCGCGCACGCCGCCGCAGGGCCCGTTGCGCAGGTTCTTCGGGCAGTTCATCGGGCAGGCCATGCCGGTCGAGCTGAGCACGCACTGGCCGCACATCCGGCAGTCGAACAGCAGTCCCTTGACCGAGCGCTCGAGGAGCGCGATCGGGCGCTCGAGCCGGGCGTAGCCGATGCGCCTGAAGAGCGGATGCAGCCGGATCAGGGCGCGCTCGAGTGCGCGATAGCAGGCGTTGAGGCCTCGCGCATGCCGCACCGACCACTGGCGCACGCGGTACATCAGGCACCGGAGGGATCGGCCCCGGGAGTGCCGTCGCCCGGGGCGACGGCCTCGAGTCCCTTGGCGCGGATCAGCCGCTCGAGCGCCTCGTCGCTGAAGCGCGCCTCGAGCCGCGCCGCCTCCGCCGCCACCTCCGACTCGATGTCGTCGCTGCAGGGTTTCGGCTCGCTGCGCTTCCAGTCCGCGAGATAGGCGTTGGAGCTGCCGCGGCCGGCGCGCATCGCGGCGCGGTCGATCGCCTCCTGAAAGCGGGCGGACAGCGGCGCCTTGGCGGTCTCGCGGCCGCGCCGGCCGACGACCTGCGCCGGAATGTCGCGCCAGGAGATGACGCTCAGGGTTGCCATGCGGAGGCCTCGGCGCTCGCGGCCAGCTCACCCAGCCGCTCCGCGAGCTCGCCGAAGCCCGTGTGCCGGTGCTCGAAGGACAGACCGAGCTGCGCGGCGATCCGGCGCGCGCGCTCCAGCAGCTCGGCCGAGGGCGCCTGGCTCAGGTAGACGACCCGGCGGTAGTTACGGAAGTACTCCTGTCCGAGCTCCGGATGGCGATCGAGTCCGAGCTCGCGCACCACCAGCCGCTCGAAGTGGCGCGTGAGAAAGTCGGTGAGGTAGAACGTGCCGGGCTCTTCCTCGGCGAGCGCGGCGAACGCGCTCGAGCCGGCGAAGAACTCGTAACAGTGCGCGCCGGGCAGCCGCTCGATGCCCTCGGCCCGCAGCAGCGCATCGAGCCGGCCTCCCGTGCCGCAATCGCCGTAGGCGACGAAGATCCTGCGGTACTCCCCGCGCCGCGCCTCGAGCAGCTCGCGCACGGCCGGGGCGATGCGCTCGGGCCGGTTGTGCAGCTCGGGCGGCAGGCAGGTGAGGTCGAAGCCCGTCCAGCCATTGGCGCGGCGCAGCGCCTCGATCTCCCGCGCGAGCGCGCCGCATGCGATCACGAGGGTGCCGCGGCCGGTGGCCATGAGGGATTCCGGCTGTCAGGCGGCGCGCGCGGCGCGGCGCGCCGCGATCAGGCTTTTCGCCGTCTCGACCGCGATCGCCGCGTCCCGGCAGTACGCGTCGGCGCCGACGGCCTTGCCGAACTCCTCGTTGAGCGGTGCGCCGCCGACCAGCACGATGAATTTCTCGCGGATGTTCTGCTCGCGCAGCTTGTCGATCACGACCTTCATGTAGGGCATGGTCGTGGTGAGCAGCGCCGACATCCCGAGGATGTCCGGCTTGTGCTGCTCGAGCGCCTCGAGGTACTTCTCGACGGAATTGTTGATGCCGAGATCGATGACCTCGAATCCCGCGCCCTCGAGCATCATCGAGACCAGGTTCTTGCCGATGTCGTGAATGTCGCCCTTGACCGTGCCGATCACGACCTTGCCGATGGGCTCGGCGCCGGTCTCGGCGAGCAGCGGGCGCAGGATCTCCATCCCGGCCTTCATCGCGTTGGCGGCGAGCAGCACCTCGGGGACGAACAGGATCCCGTCGCGGAAATCGATGCCCACGATGCGCATGCCTTCGACCAGCGCATCGTTCAGCACCTTCTCGGCCCCCCAGCCGCGCCCGAGGAAGATGTTCGTCGCCTCGACGACCTCGTCGCGCAGACCGTTGTAGAGATCGTCGTGCACCTGCTCGGTGAGCTCCTGATCGTTCAGGTCGCGCAGATTGAACTCGGACTGCTCTGCCATGCTGGAATCTCGAGTCTCGAGGCGCACCGCCTCGAGCAAAATGGTAATCGAGCGCCCGGGCGGAAAGCGGCGGAATTGCGACCTCCGCATGCCCGCAGGCGACACGGAACGCGGTGCGCTCCCGTCCCGGCGATCCCCGCCCCGGGCGCCGCCCCGGACCCCATGCGGATACGCACGGGGTCATGCCATTAAGTCATGGCGAACCCCGGGCTGCCGCCTCCGTCGCCGCCGAGCGCCGGGAGCGCCGCTCCGCGCTCGGCGCGCATCCGAACTCGGCGCGATAGCAGCGCGAGAAGTGCGGGGGCGACTGGAAGCCGCAGGCCGCCGTGATGTCGATGATCGGCATCGTGGTCTGCAGCAGCAGCTCCCGTGCGCGGCGCAGCCTCACCTGCTGGTAATACCGCTTGGGCACACAGCCGAGATAGCGGCGGAAGAGCCGCTCGATCTGCCGCGGCGAGAGATCGGTGGCGGAGGCGATCTCATCGAGGGTCAGCGGCCGCTCGATGTTCTGCTCCATCAGCTCCGCGACCTTGAGCAGGCCCTCGTGGCTCACGCCGATGCGGGCGCGCAGCGGCACGAACTGCCGCTCGCGCTCGCCCCGGGCGCGCTCGACGATGAACTGCTCGGCGATGAGCTGCGAGACGCGCGCGCCGAATTTGAGCTTCACCAGGTGCAGCATCAGATCGAGGGGTGCGACGCCGCCGGAGCAGGTGAAGCGGTCGCGATCGATGGTGAACAGCTGATCGCTGAGCTGTATGCGCGGGAATTCCTCGCCGAGGGCCGAGAGATTCTCCCAATGGATCGTCGCGCGGTGGCGGTCGAGGAGACCGGCTCGGGCGAGCGCGTAGCCGCCGGTGCACAGCGCCCCGAGCGCGACGTGGCGCTCGGCGAGGCGGCGCAGCGCCGTGACGATGCGCGGCGTGACCGCCGATTGCACATCGACCCCGCCGCAGACGAACAGGATGTCGACGGGGCCGAGGTCGGCGAGCGCGAGGGTCGGGCGCAGCTTCAGCCCATTGCTGGCCGCGACCGGCTCGCCATCCATGCTCACGATCGCCCACTCGTACGCGCTCTGCCCGAGCGCGGCGTTCGCCATCCTGAGCGGCTCGACGGCGTTCGACAGCGCGATCATGGAATAGCGCGCGAGCGTCAGGAACGCGAACTTGCTCCGCGGCAGCGTCACCCGGGGATTCTACTCTGGAGCTCTCCTCGCCCGCATCAGCGCGGCTCGCGCGGGCAGTCGGCGGCTTCGGGCCCGCGGGGCGATGGCGCGGGGCGGGCGCCACCGGCGGCGGGGTCGGTGCCGCCCGCGGCGAGCCCGCCGGTGATCGCCTGGGGCTCCGCGGCGACGAACGGCCGCTTGCGCTCGGCGGCGATGGGACGACGGCGCGTCTTGCGCCACACCCCGTAGAGGGCGAGCAGGGCGGTGAGCCCGGCGAGCACGCCGAAGTACGCCGGCGGACCGAACACCGCGATCAGGCTCCCGACCAACACCGGGCTCACCGCGGCGCCGATGCCGTTCATGCGCAGCAGCGCGCTGCTCGCCGCGACCATCTGCTGCGGCTCGAGATGGTCGTTGACGTGCGAGACCCCGAGCGAATAGAGCGTGAACGCCGAGCCGCTGAATGCCGCCGTCAGGACGAGCAGCAGCGCATGCGGCATGGTCCGGAAGACGACGAGCGCCGCGGCGCTCACCGTGGCGAGGGCGCACATCCCGGCGATCACGGTGCGCCGGTCCATGCGATCGGAGAGCCTGCCGACCGGATACTGCATGAGCACTGCGGCGAGCACGCTCACGCCCATGAACACCGCGACGCCCGAGATGCCGAATCCGCTCAGCTTGGCGTAGACCGGACCCATCGAGTAGACGCTCGAGGTGATCATGCCGGCCGCGGTCACGGCGGCCACGCCGACGGGGGAGTCCCGGTAGAGGTCGCGGTAGCGGACCTTGCGCGGCAGGGCGATCTCGGGCGCGCGCTGCGCGGCGATCACGATCGGCACGATCGCGAGGGAGATGAGGATCGCGACCAGCATGAAGGGTGTCGTGCCGCGCGGATCGGCGGCGATCAGCAGGAACTGCGAGCTGCCGAGCCCGACGTAGCACACGACCATGTAGATCGCGAACAGGCCCCCCCGCGTCGTGCGGCTCGCCCGATCGTTGAGCCAGCTCTCGGCCACCACGTAGATTCCGGCGAAGGACAGGCCCGAGAGGCCGCGCAGCGCGGCCCAGGACACCGGATGGACGAACAGTCCCTGCGCCAGGATGGCGGCCGAGGCGACCGCGGCGAGGGCGGCGAACACGCGGATGTGTCCGACCCGGCGCACCAGTCGCGGCGCGATCGCGGTGCCGAGCAGGTAGCCGAGGTAGTAGCACGACATCACCGCCCCGGTCACCGGCGCGGGAAAGCCCTCGAGGGTCGCGCGCAGGCTGATCTCGGTGCTCTGCAGTCCCGCTCCCAGCATGAGGATTCCCATGCCGAGCAGCAGCTGCCAGGTGGCCGCGATTGCAGAGAATGGCACCGGGCGTGCGCCGTCGCTTGCTGAAAGTGTTGGCGCATTCTAGCAAAGCGGCGGCGCGGGTCGATGCGCTCGCGCACGAGCGCCGCGAGCGCATGCCGCGGCGCGATGAGGCTATGATTTTTTACGATCGGGCGGTCCGATGCGCCGGGCCTGCCACGCTTGTATAGTGTTGGTGCGCGCCCCCACGCGAGCCGACGAGCCAACCATGAGGCAGAACCGACGCCATCCCGGGCAGCTCCAGCGCCAGGGCGGCCACGGCCACGGCCG
>JAKAZP010000087.1 GCA_021815905.1 Pseudomonadota bacterium
CCGCATCCGCCATCGCGGGCTCGCTCGAGCGCGCAACGATCGCCTCGGCGAGGCTGCGGATGGCGGTGACGGACTGACCGAACTCGTCGTGCAGCTCGTGCGCGATCAGGCGCCGCTCTTCGTCCAGGCGCTGCTCGAGGACCTGGGCCAATTCACTGCGCTCCTTCAAACGGGCCTCCGCCTCGCGGGCCTTGCGCTCGGCGGCGAGGTTATCCTGGACCGCCTGAGCCATCCGGTTGAAGGCCTCGCCGATGGCGTGCGCCTCCACGCCGGACAGCTCCGGCAGCCGATAGTCGAGCTCACCGCGCTGCAGCCGCCCGAGTCCCGCGACGATGACGGGAAAGGGCGCGAGCGCCCGCTCGATCGTCCAGAACGCGAGGGCGTTGACGATGACCAGCATGATCAGGGAAATGCTCAGCAGCCGCACCACGGCATCCCAACCATCGAGGATGGCGCGCGAGGGCGCCGCTCGTATGATCAATTGTTCGCCGGAGGGGAGCGCGAAGCTGTAGCGAGGCACCTTCGGGGCGATCAGATGCGCAAACCACACGGGCGCATATTGGCCGGCCTTGTAGGTGGCCGGCGGCGAATGATAGAGGATCGGTCCGCCCGGGCGGCGCAGCACGATGTCTGCGGATCGAACGTGGCCGAGCTGAACCAGGAAGCCGAGCACGATGCGGGTTCCGCCGGTGCGCCAGTAGATGTTCACCAGGCGACTGACGAGCTGCACGGCGACCTGATTGGCCGCCTCGATGTCCTCCCTGACGCGCGCGCGGGTGCCGGCGACCTCCGCTGCGAGCAGCGCGATCAGGAACACCACCGTGAGCGAGGTCACCACCAGGTGCAAGCGCGTTCGCAGTCTCATCCGGATGCCTGAGCTCACCGAGTCGGGCGCGACCCGGCTCATGCTAGCAGCGCCGCCCGCCCCGCGGTTCATGAAATTCATGAGATCCGATTCATGAGGCGGCGGCTATCGCCGCGGCGGCGGAAGCGGCGAGGATGACCCGGTGGGCGGCGCGTCTCGGGCGCCGCGCCGTGTGAGCCGCACCGGAAAATCAGCCGGTCGGCTCGGCAGTTCCATCCAATCGAAGGAGCCGGTCATGAAATGGCAGACACCGCGGGCGGTTGATTTCCGGTTCGGCATGGAAATCACCATGTACATCGCGCATCGCTGACGCTCAGGGGCTCAATGCCCCGCAGGTCTCACGGGCACCCGCTTCCGCGGGCGCCCGTGAGACCGCAACCATGAGAATTCGTGTGCTCGGATCCGCCGCCGGAGGCGGATTCCCGCAATGGAACTGCAATTGCCGCAACTGCACCGGGGTGCGCAACGGCGCGGTGCGGGCGCGCCCGCGCACCCAGTCCTCGATCGCCGTGGCCGGCGCAACGGACGTGCGCGGCGGGGTGCCCGCGACGTGGGTACTCGTGAACGCCTCACCCGACATCCTGACGCAGCTGCGCGCGCACCCGGACATGCAGCCGGGGCGCGCGGCGCGCGACACCGCGATCGCCGGCATCGTGCTCGTCGATGGACAGGTCGATCATACGACCGGGCTCTACATGCTGCGCGAGTCGCCGCGGCCGTGGGCCCTCTGGTGCACCGACGCCGTGTACGACGACCTGACGCACGGCAATCCCGTGCTCGAGGTGCTGGCTCATTTCTGCGGCGTCGAGCGCCGGCGCATGCAGCTCGACGGCGAAGGTTTCGCGGTCGATGGGCTGCCGGGCGTGCGCTGGCGCGCGCTGCCCGTCGCCGGCAAGCCGGCGCCTTATTCCCCCCGGCGGGACTCGCCGATTCCCGGGGACAACGTTGCGCTCGTCCTCTGCGACGAGCAGACGCGCGCGAAGGTCGTGTACGCGCCCGCGCTCGCGGCGATCGAGGAGCCGATCTGGCGCGAAATGCTTTCCGCGGCCTGCGTGCTCGTGGACGGCACATTCTGGAGCGATGACGAGATGACGCGCCTCGGACTGTCCGGAAAGCGGGCGCGGGACATGGGTCATCTGGCCCAGAGCGGAGCGGGCGGCATGCTCGAGTGGCTGGCACGGCTGCCTTCGGGCACGCGCAGGATCCTGATTCATATCAACAACACCAACCCCGTCCTCGACGAGGATTCGCCCGAGCGCGCCGAGCTGGAGCGGCGCGGCGTCGAAGTCGCCCGCGACGGGATGGAGCTCGAGCTGTGAGCGCCGTGGCGGTCCCCTGGAGCCGAAGCGAGTTCGAGCGCGAGTTGCGCGGGAAGGGCCGCTGCTACCATATCCACCATCCTTTCAACGTGATGCTCAACACCGGACGCGCGCGGCCCGGGCAGATCCGGGGCTGGGTGGCCAACCGTTACTACTACCAGATCAACATCCCGATCAAGGACGCGGCGATCCTCGCCAACTGCGACGATCGCGCGGTTCGTCGCACCTGGGTACAGCGCGTCCTCGATCACGACGGCTACGGAGCCGATCCCGGCGGCATCGAGTCGTGGCTGCGCCTCGCCGCGGCGGTGGGTCTCGATCGCGGGCAGGTCGAGTCCCTGGCGGAGGTGCTGCCGGGGGTGCGCTTCGCCGTCGACGCCTACGTAAGCTTCGCGCGGCAGGCGCCATGGTATGAAGCCGTTTGCGCCTCGCTGACCGAGCTGTTCGCGCCGGGGATCCACGAGCAGCGCCTGGCGGGCTGGCCTGATTACTATCCGTGGATCGGTCGAGCGGGGCTCGAGTACTTCCAGCATCGGGTGAGTCTCGCCGGCCGCGACGCCGAGTTCGCGCTGGCCACGACGCTGGAGCATTTCACGACGAGGCGCCAGCAGGAGCGCGCGCTCGAGATCCTGCAGTTCAAGCTGGACGTGCTCTGGCAGATGAACGATGCAATGCAGCTGCGCTACGGTCTTCAGTCATGAGCGAGCCGGGCGCTCTGGCGCGGCCGTCGATCGCCGCGGGTTTCCGGCTCCAGTGGGAGCCGGCACAGGAATCGTGCGTGCTGCTGTATCCGGAAGGGATGGTGAAGCTCAATCAGAGCGCGGGGGCGATCCTCGGGTGCTGCGACGGCGTCCGCACCGTCGAGCAGGTCATCGCGGAGCTCGAGCGGTCCTATTCGATGAGCGGCCTCGGGCCGCAAGTGTGCGCCTTCCTCGAGCTCGCGCTCGAGCGCGGCTGGCTGGAGCTGCGCCCGTGAGCGGACCGCAGCAGGCCGGCGCGGCGCGGCCGGGGCGCCCCGGGCCGCCGCTGTGGCTGCTGCTCGAGCTGACCTACCGCTGCCCGCTGCACTGCGTCTTCTGCTACAACCCGACGGACATCTCGGGCGTCGGCCGGGAGCTCGATACCGGCGAGTGGCTGCGCGTGCTCGCGCAGGCGCGCGAACTCGGCGCCGTGCAGCTCGGGCTTTCGGGCGGCGAGCCGCTCGTGCGCGATGACCTCGAGGCGATCGTGGCCGAGGGCCGCCGGCTCGGCTTCTACACCAACCTCGTCACTTCGGGCGTCGGGCTCACCGAGCGGCGCATCGCCGCCCTCAGGCAGGCCGGTCTCGATCACATCCAGCTGTCATTCCAGGACAGCACCCGCGTGATGAACGATTTCCTGAGCAGCACGCGCACGTTCGAGCTGAAGGCGCGCGTTGCGGCGCTCATCAAGGCCCACAGCTACCCGATGGTTCTCAACGTCGTCCTTCACCGGTTCAACATCGACCACGTGGAGGAGATCCTCGGTATGGCGGAGCGCATGGGCGCGGACTATGTGGAGCTCGCCAACACGCAGTACTACGGCTGGGCCTGGCTCAACCGGGCGCAGCTCCTGCCGAGCCGCGAACAGTTGCAGCGCGCGGAGCGGGCCGTCGAGCGCTTCCGCGAGCGCGTTGGTCCGCGATTGCGGGTCTTCTTCGTCGTACCGGACTACTTCGAGCGGCGGCCCAAGCCCTGCATGAACGGGCTCGGATCGGTATTTCTCACGATCGCGCCCGACGGCACCGCGCTGCCGTGCCAGGCGGCGCGCATGCTGCCGGGCCTCGAGTTCCCGAGCGCGCGCGAGGCGACGATCGGCTCCATCTGGTACGACTCGCCGGCCTTCAATCGCTACCGCGGCGAGGGGTGGATGCGGGAGCCGTGTCGCAGCTGTCCCGAGCGGAGCCGCGATTTTGGCGGCTGCCGCTGCCAGGCCTATCTGGTCACGGGCGATGCGGCCAACGCCGACCCGGTCTGCGAGCTGTCCCCGCACCATCACCTGATCGAGCGCTTCGTGGAGGACCGGGAGCGCGCCGGCGCCGCGCCGGGCGTCGACGGCCTCTCCCCCCTCGCATTCCGGCATTACCGAAGCTGATCCGCCGCACGCGGGCGCGCTCGGCGTCACCGCGATCGTGAGCATCTTCGTCTCCCTGTGGTATTCGAGCCAGGGAGTGGTCGCGATGATGCCGGCGACCAACATCGCGTACGCGGAGCGGGAGCGGCGGGGGTTCATCAGGCGACTGGTGATCGCGCTCGGATTCGCGGTGGGCGCTCGGTGCAGTGATCGTGCTCATCATGTGGTTCTATCTGCAGGCCTACGCCATGGTGCCCGGAGCCGAGTTCAACGCGCAGACCGAGCACCAGACCGCCATCGACACCACCCGCGGGCAGCCCGCCCCCATGGGCAAGCGCGGCGCCTGCGTCGCCGACACGCTGGGGGTCCGGCCGAAATGATACAGTCGCGTCATGGCCGTTCGACCGGTCCTCAAGATGGGCGAGCCGCTGCTGCGGCAGGTGGCGAAGCCGGTTGAGCGCTTCGACGAGGCCCTCGTCGCGCTGGTCGCCGACATGGAGGACACGATGCGGGCGCTGAGCGGCGCGGGGCTCGCGGCGCCGCAGATCGGCGTCGGCCTGCGCGTGGTCATCTTCGGCGTCACGGCCAACCCGCGCTATCCGCACGTCGCGCCCGTGCCCTACACCGTGCTCGTCAATCCCGAACTGGCCCGGATCGGAGAAGAGCAGGAGGAGGGCTGGGAGGGCTGTCTATCGCTGCCCGGCCTGCGCGGACTCGTCCCTCGGTACAGGCATCTGCGCTACCGCGGGCTCGATCCCGCCGGTGCGCGCATCGACCGGACGGTCGAAGGCTTCCACGCGCGCGTGGTTCAGCACGAGGTCGACCATCTCGACGGGATCCTTTATCCACAACGCATTCGCGACCTCGGGAATTTCGGCTTCGAGGACGCGCTCGCCGGGCGCATGACGCCCATGCCGGACTGATCAGCAGGGACCGGGGGGCGGCGCGCCGGCGCTGGGAAGACCGCTGGGAAGACCGGTGCGAAGATCGCGCGCCATGCGCACGGCGGCCTCCACGCCCTGGTAGTACCCCGGCACTCGCCCGCGCTCGCAGTAGCCGAGCGCGGCATAGAAGGCGTAAGCGCCCTCGTTGGTGGCGCGCAATTCGAGGCCGATCACGAACGTGCCCGCGGTGACCGCCGTGTCCTCGAGCCACGCGATCAGGCGCCGGGCGACGCCGCGACGCCGGTGCGCGGGCTCGACCGCGAGCAGGTTGAGGTGCGCGACGTCGTCGGAGTAACGCATGATCGCGAACCCGGCGATTCCGGCCGCCGTCCGCGCAGTCAGAACCACGCTTTCGGGATGGCGGATGTGCCAGGCAATGCGCGCGGCCGACCAGGTGGGGCGCAGCCCCTCCTCGATGAGGCTGTGCGACATGGCCGATAGCCGGGAAGCATCCGCGGTGCGCGCGAGCTGCAGCCGGTAGTCCTCCATGAGCGGAGCATACACCCGGGGGCGCCCGTGTTCGGGCGCCTCAGCTCAGCGTGTGAAACACCCGCTGCACGTCCTCGTCCTGCTCGAGCTTGTCGATCAGGGCCAGGACTTCGTTCGCCTGCTCTTCCGGCAACTCCGTGGGCGCGGTGCAGACGTACTCGTGCTCGGCCGACAACGGAACGATGCCGCGGGCCTCGAGCGCCTCCTGCAGCCGTCCGAAGTCCTCGAACGCACCGCGGATCACGAGCTGCGGCTCGCCCTTCTCGCCGCTGCTTTCTCCCATTTCCTCGAGGCCGTGATCGATCAGGTAGAGCTCGAGGTCGTCCTGGTCGATGCCCGCGGGGTCGAGCCGGAACACCCCCATGTGCCTGAATAGGAAGGCGACGCTGCCGGAAGTGGCGAGATTGCCGCCGTGCTTGGTGACGGCGTTGCGCACCGCGGCGACGGTGCGCGTGGGATTGTCGGTCGCCGCCTCGATCAGCAGCGCCACTCCGTGCGGCGCATAGGCCTCGTAAAGCACCTGCTGATAGTGGGTCGCGTCGCGCCCCGAGGCGCGCTTGACGGCCGCCTCGATCTTGTCCTTCGGCATGTTGACCGCGCGCGCATTCTGGATGACGCGGCGCAGTGTCGGATTGCCGGTGGGGTCCGGACCGCCGGCCTTGACCGCCATGGTGATGTCCTTGGCGATCCGGGCGAACTGCTTCGCCATGCGATTCCATCGCGCAAACATCGTGTGTTTGCGGACTTCGAAGATGCGTCCCATCTGGAGGCGGCGCGGTCCGGAAACTTCAGGCGAGCTGGGCCTGCAGCATGCGCAGGCGGCGGCGCTGCAGCCGCAGCCGCTGCTCGAGCTCCTTCAGGCGGTGCTGGAAGTTGGCGTGCTCCCAGTGCTCCACCACGGCGCGCTTCTTCTCCTCGAGCCACTGCTCCTTCACCTTGGCCCAATCGGCCACCGCGGCGAGGAAGGTCTCGTATTCGTGCGCGATGCGCTGGCGCAGCTCGCCGACCTGGGAAGGCGAGGCCGCGGGGGGCAGGCTCGCGAGCCTGCGCTGCGCGCGCGTGAACTGCATCGCGAGCAACGCACGCTGGATCTGGAAGACCGGAGTGCGCTTGAGGCGACGCGTGAGCCCGAGGGGCTGCAGGCTCGCGATCAGCCATTTGGTCGGATCCCATTGCCACCAGCGCACGCCGTTGCGGTAATCGTGCGCGAAGATGTGGTGAAAGTTGTGGTAGCCCTCGCCGAAGGTCAGCACGGCGAGCACGGGATTGTCGCGCGCGGTGTTCTCGTCGGTGTACGGCCGCTCACCCCACATGTGCGCGAGGGAGTTGATGAAAAAGGTGAAGTGATGGCTCAGCACGAGGCGCAGCACGCCCGCGAGGAGGAAGGTTCCCCATACGTCCCCGACCAGCCAGCCGGCGGCCAGGGGCAGTCCGAGGTTGGTGAGCAGGACGAGCGGCACGTAGTGCCGATGCTGGAACTCGAGGATGCGGTCCCGGCGCAGATCCGGAATGTTGGTGAAGTCCTCCCTGCCGCTCGGGTACTCGCGCAGCATCCATCCGATGTGCGAGAACCAGAAGCCGCGCCGGGCGGAATAGGGGTCGCGGTCGAGGTCATCGACGTTGAGATGATGCTTGCGGTGTCCGCTGCACCAGATCCAGGCGCTGTTCTGCAGGGCCATCGTTCCGAACACCATATAGAAGAGGCGCAGGAGCCAGTGCGCCTCGTAGGTGCGATGGGCCCAGAGCCGGTGGTACCCGGCGGTGATCGACATCTCGTTGGCCACGAGGAACAGGCCGAAGATCACCCACGCCGCGGCCGAGTAGCCGTGCCGTATGCCGTACCAGGGCACGAGCGCCACGGCGGCGATAAAGGTCAACGAAAACAGGGTGATATTCGTCCAGATCGGCGGGGCCCCGGCGCCCTCCCCGGGCGGCGGCGACTGCGCAGGCACAGCGGTCTTCGGCATTGACGTCTTGGGTGGTGTGGCAGCGGGATGAAACCGAGTAACCATATCACGTTGCGGCCGATCCCGGGGGGGCGGCAGTCCGCATCCCGGGGTGCGGGCGGCGGGGCGCTCCCTGGCGCGCCCGCTGCGGTCCGGGAGGGGCGCGGGGGCGGCGCCGGGCAGCGCGGCAAGCACGCGATGGCTCGCGATCGCGCCGGCTGCGAGGTCCGCCCGGCGCCCGGCGCGAGAGCGGACCCGGCGCATCGGGGGCGCAGAGCGGCAGCTTGACCGTACCCCGGCCCGCTCGGGAGCCGGCTCGCGGTGCCGGGGTCAGGTCTCGCCCGAGAGACACCGCGTTCCATTGCCGACACACTCTGGTAACACTCACGGCGCTCCCCCGAAACGCCCGCCCATTCCCCCGGGGTTGGCGGTTGCAGGTCGGGAACGGCGGGTGTATTGATAGCGCCCGATAACGCAACCGTGCCAGACATGAGTCGCAAACCGTGTCCGCCCTGGAGGGCGTCGCTTCCTTCCGTCGTCTCGTGGAGGAGCGCGGGAATCGACCGTATTTCCGAAATACCAAGAATTTTGGAGGAGATATGAGCTATCAGTTCCGATCCGTGGCCGTCAAGCCGACCGGGCTCACCGGGACGGCAATCTCACAAAAGGGGGACATATGAAATTACCCGAGTGGCGCAGGTTACTGGCGCCGACAGTCATCCTCTTGGCGGGCATTGCCTGCGGAGCGGCCTCGGTCGCGCAAGCGCAGGAACCCACTACCTCCAATCTCTGGCCATCGATGGGCGAGAACTACGCGCTCGATCGGCACAGTGACCTGACGCAGATCGACCCCTCCAACGTGCACAACCTGGGGATGATCTGGTCGCAGTCGCTCGGCGACCTGCGCGGTCAGGAAGGTCAGCCGATCGTCGTCGACGTCGACGGCAAGCCGATGATGTACTTCGTCAGCGGCTGGCCGAACAT
>JAKAZP010000088.1 GCA_021815905.1 Pseudomonadota bacterium
ACGACTGTGGCTGTTCGAGCGCTATGACTCCCTCGAAGGTACCCGCGGGCGCGTCGTCGAGCATCCGATCGCGCGCCTGCGGCACCTGCTCGCGCAGGCGCAATTGCACTGCGAGCGCATGAGTCCCATCGAGGCCGACGGCCAGCACGTGCTGGCCGCGAGCGCCGCGTCCCAGGCGGGGCGGACGAGCCGCATCGAGGCGGCCCAGGTGAGCTGAAGGAGAGTTCCCGTGATCAACGTGTCATTCGAGTTCTTCCCGCCCGGCGATGCCGCCATGGAGACGACGCTCTGGCGCTCCATCGAGCGCCTGGCGCCGCTCGCGCCGCGCTTCGTCTCCGTCACCTATGGCGCGGACGGCTCGACGCGCACGCGCACCCATCAGCTCGTCACGCGCATCCAGCGGGAAACGCCGCTCACCGGTGCGCCGCACCTCACCTGCATCGGAGCGAGCCGGGGGGAGATTCTCGAAATCGCGCGCAGCTACTGGGATCAGGGCATCCGCCACATCGTCGCGCTGCGCGGCGACCCGCCGCAGTCGAGCGAGCGCTACGCGCCGCACGCGGAAGGATTCGCCCATGCCGCGGATCTCGTGGCGGGACTGAAGCGGGTCGCCGATTTCGACATCTCGGTCGCCGCCTACCCCGAGGTTCACCCCGAGGCGGCTTCGGCGGAGCTCGACCTCGAGAATCTGCGGCGCAAGCTCGATGCGGGCGCCTCCCGTGCCATCACTCAGTTCTTCTACGACATCGAGGTGTTCCTGCGCTTTCGCGACCGCTGCGCCGCGGCCGGGATCAGCGCGTCCATCGTGCCGGGCATCCTTCCCATCACGCGCTTCCCGCAGGTGCTGCGCTTCGCCGCACGGTGCGGCGCCACGATTCCACGCTGGCTCGAGGAGCGCTTCCGCGGGCTCGAGGATGACCCCGAGACGCGGCGGCTCATCGCCGCGAGCGTCGCGATCGAGCAGGTGCAGGCGCTCGAGCGTCACGGGGTGCGGGAGTTCCACTTCTATACGTTGAATCGCGCCGAGCTGACCTACGCGATCTGCCATGCGCTCGGCGTGCGCCCGGGGGCGCGGGCCCCGGCCCCGGCGCGGCTCCTGGAAGGAGCGGGCGCATGAGCGGCTGCACGCACTCGCATCGGACCGCCCCGCGCGCCGACCGCCCGGGCGCGGACGGCGAGGATCGCGGACGGCCGCGCATCTGCGCCTCGCCGTTCGCCTTCTCCGCGCCCGATGCGGCCGCCCGCAGCGAGCGTCGCGAGCGGCTATCGCGCCTGCTCGAGCAGCGCATCGTGCTGCTCGACGGCGCCATGGGCACCATGGTGCAGCAGCGCCGTCTCGACGAGCACGGCTATCGCGGCGAGCGCTTCCGCGATCACGGCTGCGACCTGAAGGGCAACAACGATATCCTCACATTGACTCGCCCGGAGGTGATCGCCGCGATCCACCGCTCCTATCTCGAGGCCGGATCCGACATCATCGAGACCAACACCTTCAACTCCAACGCGGTCTCGCAGGCCGATTACGGCGCCGAGGCCCTGGTGCCGGAGCTCAACTATCGCGCGGCGCAGCTCGCGCGCGCCACCGCCGACGAGTTCGCGCACGCATCGGGGCGACCGGTTTTCGTCGCCGGCGCGCTCGGCCCGACGAGCCGCATGAGCTCGCTGTCGCCGGACGTCAACGATCCGGGCTACCGCAGCGTCGGCTTCGATGAGCTCGCCGCGACCTATCTCGAGGCGGTCCGGGGGCTGCTCCTCGGCGGGGCCGACCTGCTGCTCATCGAGACGGTGATCGATACCCTGAACGCCAAGGCCGCCATCCACGCGGCGCTCACCCTGTTCGAGGAGTCGGGCGCGGAGGTGCCGATCATCGTCTCCGGCACCATCACCGATGCCTCCGGCCGCATTCTCTCCGGCCAGACCACCGAGGCGTTCTGGAACTCCATCCGCCACGCGCGGCCGCTCGCGGTTGGCCTGAACTGCGCGCTCGGCGGGCGGCAGCTGCGCCCCTACGTGCAGGAGCTCTCCCGGGTCGCCGACACGCGCGTCTGCGTCTATCCGAACGCGGGGCTCCCGAACGCCTTCGGCGAGTACGACGAGACGCCGGAGGAGACCGCGGACATCCTGCGCGAATACGCCGAATCCGGCCTCGTCAACATCGTCGGCGGCTGTTGCGGCACGACTCCCGAGCACATCCGCCTGCTGGCCCGGGCGGTGGGCGCGACGGCGCCCCGGGCCGTGGCGCAGGTCCCGGTGAAGTGCCGGCTGGCCGGCCTCGAGCCGGTCAACATCGACGAGGAATCCCTGTTCGTCAACGTCGGCGAGCGCACCAACGTGACCGGCTCGGCGAGATTCCGCAAGCTCATCGAGGCCGGCGATTACGCGGCGGCGCTCGAGGTGGCGCGTCAGCAGGTGGCGAGCGGCGCGCAGCTGATCGACATCAACATGGACGAGGGCATGCTCGATTCGGAGGCCGTCATGGTGCGTTTCCTGCACCTCGTCGCCGCCGAGCCCGACATCGCGCGGGTGCCGGTGATGCTCGACTCCTCGAAATGGAGCGTGATCGAGGCCGGCCTGAAGTGCCTTCAGGGCAAGGGAATCGTCAACTCCATCAGCCTGAAGGAGGGCGAGGACGCGTTCCTCGCGCACGCGCGCAAGGTGCGCCGCTACGGGGCGGCGGTGGTGGTCATGGCCTTCGACGAGCAGGGCCAGGCCGACACCGTCGAGCGCCGGGTCGCCGTGTGCGAGCGCGCCTACCGCCTGCTCACCCGTGAGGCGGGCTTCCTCCCCGAGGACATCATCTTCGATCCCAACATCTTTGCGGTGGCGACCGGCATCGAGGAGCACAACGGCTACGCGCTCGCCTTCATCGATGCGACGCGCCGCATCAAGCGCGCGCTGCCCCACGTGCTGGTGAGCGGCGGCGTGAGCAACGTGTCCTTTTCCTTCCGCGGGAACGACGCGGTGCGCGAGGCGATGCACTCGGTGTTCCTCTACCACGCCATCAAGGCGGGCATGGACATGGGCATCGTGAACGCCGGGCAGCTCGCGATCTACGAGGAGATCGCGCCGGAGCTGCGCGAGGCGGTGGAGGACGTGATCCTCGACCGGCGCCCGGATGCGACCGAGCGGCTGCTCGAGATCGCCGCGCGCTACAAGGGTGACGGTGGAGCGAAGCGCAAGGAGGATCTCGAGTGGCGCTCGCTGCCCGTCGCGAAGCGCCTCGAGCACGCGCTGGTGAAGGGAATCGACGACTACATCATCGAGGACGCCGAGGAGGCGCGCCTCGCGTTCGAGCATCCGCTCGAGGTGATCGAGGGCCCGCTGATGGACGGCATGAACATCGTCGGCGACCTGTTCGGGTCGGGCAAGATGTTCCTGCCGCAGGTGGTGAAGAGCGCCCGCGTGATGAAGCGCGCGGTGGCGCACCTCGTGCCGTACATCGAGCAGCGCAAGGGCTCCGGCGGACAGCGCTCGAACGGGCGCATCGTGGTCGCGACGGTCAAGGGAGACGTGCACGACATCGGCAAGAACATCGTCGGGGTCGTGCTGCAGTGCAACAACTTCGAGGTGATCGATCTCGGCGTCATGGTGCCGTGCGAGAAGATCCTCGAGACCGCGCGGCGCGAGAGCGCGGACTACATCGGTCTTTCCGGGCTCATCACGCCCTCGCTCGATGAGATGGTGAACGTCGCCCGCGAGATGCAGCGCCAGGGCTTCACGCTGCCGCTGCTCATCGGCGGCGCGACGACCTCGCCGGCGCACACCTCGGTGAAGATCGCGCCGCAATACGCCTCGCCGGTGGTGTACGTGAAGGACGCCTCGCGCTCGGTGAGCGTTTGTCAGAGCCTCGCGAGCGCGTCGCGGCGCGCCGCCTTCGTCGAGAAGATCCAGGACGAGCACGCGCGCCGCCGCGAGCAGCACGCGGGCAGGAAGGTGAAGGCCCCCGAGTTGAGCCTCGCGCAGGCGCGCGCCAACCGCCGGCGCATCGACTGGTCGGCTCGTGCGCCGGTGCCGCCGCGGGCCGCGGGAGTGCGCCGCTTCGAGAGCTACCCGCTCGAGGAGCTGCTCGGGTACATCGACTGGATGCCGTTCTTCAACGCCTGGGAGCTGAGGGGCAAGTTTCCCGAAGTGCTCACCGACCCGGTGGTCGGGGAGGCGGCGAGCAATCTGTACGCCGACGCCCGCCGCATGCTGAAGCAGCTGATCGCCGAGCGCTGGCTGGAGGCCCGGGCGGTGGTCGGAGTGTTTCCCGCGAACGCCTCGGGCGATGACATCGAGATCTACGCCGACGAGACGCGCAACTCCGTCATCGAGACGCTGTGCTTCCTCAGGCAGCAGAAGGGCAAGCCGCCCGGACAGCCGCACGAATGCCTGGCCGATTACCTCGCGCCGGCAGCGAGCGGGGTGCGCGACTACATCGGCGCGTTCGCGGTGACCGCCGGGATCGGCATCGAGCGCCACCTCGAGCGCTTCGAGCGCGGGCACGATGATTACTCGAGCATCATGCTCAAGGCGCTTGCCGACCGTCTGGCCGAGGCGGCCGCGGAGCATTTTCACGAGCGGGTGCGGCGCGAGATCTGGGGCTACTCAGGGGCGGAATCGCTCACCAGCGAGCAGCTGATCCGGGAGGAATACGCGGGCATCCGCCCGGCGCCGGGCTATCCCTCCTGTCCCGATCACACCGAGAAGGCGAAGCTCTGGAAGCTGCTCGACGTCGAGCGCGCCGGGATCCGCCTGACGGAGTCGTATGCGATGTACCCGACTGCCGCGGTGAGCGGCTGGTACATCGCGCATCCGCAGGCGCACTACTTCGCGGTCGGCAAGATCGACCGCGACCAGGTGGAGGATTACGCGCGGCGCAAGGGGATCCCGGTCGCCGATGCGGAGAAGTGGCTGGCGCCGAACCTCGGCTACGAGCGCTGAGGCGATCAGGGCGCAGGGGCTCTGCGGATCTCGAGGTCGCCGAACACCGCGAGCGTGAGCGCCGTGAAGAACGTCAGTCCGAGCGCGCTGATCGCAAGCTCCGCGGCCGAGCTGATCGCCATCACGATCGCCGTGTCGTCCGCGCCCGCGTAGGGCAATGCCATGGTGGCGAGGACGCCGGTGAGCAGGTAGAACACCATCAGGATGGCGAACCCCGCCGCGTAGATCCCCGCGGTGCGCCAGCCATTGCCGCGCACCAGCCTGAAGCTGTGGGCGACGCTCGCGAGCAGCCCCTTGTGGACGAGGACGACGCCGCAGGCCGGCAGCACGAACAGCAGGATGCTCACGAACAGCGCCGGACCGAGCATGAGCAGCAGTCCGACGCTGCGATAGGGCTCCGCGAGCAGCATGATCGGCACGAACAGCACGTCGGTGGCCGCGCCACTGAGCAGCGCCAGCGCGGCGATCGCCGGGGCGCGCCGCAGCACCTCGAGCAGATCCGCGCCGCCGCTGCCGCCGCTGCCGCCGCGGCGCGAGGCGATGCTCGCTTGACGCGCCAGCGTCGCCAAACTCAGTATCGCCCAGACGCCGGCCGCGAGCAGCGCGCCGGCGGACAGCAGGCCGAGGCGCGTCGGGTCGCTGCGCCCCAGGTGCAGCGGGATCCCCTGTCCGGAAGGGTCGTAGAAGGTGAGGAGCCGGCCGACGCTGAGCGCGTAGCACACCTGGAGGGAGATGACGGCGAGCGTGGCGAAAGGCAGGCACTTCGCCACGGAAATGCGGAATATCTGCAGCGCCGCCTCGAGCACCTGCCCGGCCGAGAGCGGGCGAAGCGGCGGATAGGAAGTGTTCGTCATTGATAAATCATAACTGGCCCGGGGCCCCGACAGCCATGGAGGCGCGCGAGTTCTCCCTCGGCGAGCTGCTCGCCGCCGGAGCCGAGCGCCTGCGCGCCGCCGGCGCCGACGGCGTGGAGAGCGCCGCGCTCGACGCCGCGCTCCTTCTCGGGCACGTGCTCGGCCGGACCCGCTCGTGGCTGCTCGCGCACGGCGAGGCGCCGGTCGAGCCGGCGGCATCCGGGCGCTTCGCCGGGCTCATCGGCCGTCGCGCCGCCGGCGAGCCGATCGCCTACCTCGTGGGCCGCAAGGGCTTCTGGACGCTCGAGCTCGCGGTGACCCCGGCGGTGCTCGTGCCACGGCCCGAGACGGAGCTGCTGGTCGAGCGGGCACTGGCGCTCGCGCCGTCCGCCGGCCCGGTGCGCGCCCTCGATCTCGGCACCGGCTCGGGCGCGATCGCGCTCGCGCTCGCGAGTGAGCGCCCCGGGTGGCGCGTCACGGCGACCGACATCTGCCCCCAGGCGCTGCTCGTCGCGGGCGCCAACGCGCTCGCGCTCGGGCTCGGGCGGGTGGAGCTCGTCGCGGGCGACTGGCTCGAGTGCCTCGCGGAGCGCTCCTTCGAGCTCATCGTCAGCAATCCGCCGTACGTGGCCGCGAGCGATCCGGCGCTTGCCGGCGCGGGCGTGCGTTTCGAGCCGCGGCTCGCGCTCACGCCCGGGGACGACGGCATGGCCTGCCTCAGGCGGATCATCGCCGCGGCGCCCGCGCACCTCACCAGGGGGGGCTGGCTGCTGCTCGAGCATGGGGAAACCCAAGCCCGAGCCGTGCGGGATGAGCTTGTGGCGAGCGGCTTTGGTCAAGTACGCTCGCACCGCGATCTCGCCGGGCGCGAGCGCATGACGGAGGGTGAATGGCCGAGACACCGCTGATTCGATTCGAGACCTCCCACGGCCCCTTCACGGTGGAGCTGTTCGAGCGGGAGGCGCCGCTCACCGTGGCGAATTTCCTGAGTTACGTCGACGAGGGATTCTTCGACGGCGCCATCTTCCATCGCATCGTACCGGGCTTCGTCATCCAGGGCGGCGGCCTCGACGTCGAGTTTCGCAGCAAGGCGACGCACGCGCCGATCCGCAACGAGGCGGCCAACGGCCTGAAGAACACGCGCGGGGCGCTCTCGATGGCGCGCACCAGCAGCGTCGACAGCGCCACCTCGCAGTTTTTCGTGAATCTCGCCGACAACGCATTCCTCGACCACAGCGCCCGGGAATTCGGCTATGCCGTCTTCGGACGGGTGTCGGAGGGAATGGACACCATCGACCGGATCGCGGCCCTCGCGACCGGCAGGCGCAAGGGCTATCAGGACGCGCCGCTCGAGGACGCGGTGATCACTTCCGCGCGACGGCTCGCGCCGGGCTCCTGACGAGAGGGCATGGCGCGGGGGACATTGCGCGCGCGTGTGCGCCGGGTGGCGCTGCTCGCGGCCCTCGCGTGGCTCGTGCTCACCGTCACGCCGGTCCTGCTCCTCAGGTGGATCCCCCCGGCGACGAGCGCCTTCATGCTCGAGGCCCGGCTGCGCGCGGCGCGCGCCGGTGAGCGGCGCTACCGCACCGAGTATCGCTGGGTCAGCCTCGAGCGGATCTCTCCGGAGGCGGCCCTCGCGGTGATCGCTTCCGAGGACCAGACCTTTCCCTTCAACTACGGCTTCGATTTAGGCTCCATTCGCGAGGCGGTGCGCGCCGCCGAGCGCGGCAAGCGGCTTCGCGGAGCGAGCACGATCACGCAGCAGGTCGCGAAGAACCTCTTTCTCTGGCCGGGCCGCAGCTTCGTCAGAAAGGGAGTCGAGGCGTATCTGACGGTGCTCATCGAGCTCATGTGGCCGAAGGAGCGCATTCTCGAGGTCTATCTCAACGTCGCGCAGTTCGGGCACGGGATCTTCGGTGTCGAGGCCGCCGCCCGGAGCTTCTATCACGAGTCCGCCGTGCGCCTGAGCTCGGCGCAGGCGGCGCGGCTCGCCGCCGTGCTGCCGGACCCGGTGCACTGGCACGTGCAGCGGCCCTCGCGCTTCGTGCTGTGGCGCGAGCACTGGATTCTCGGGCAGATGCGCAATCTCGGCGGTCCCGCGTACCTGAAGGCCGCGCGCTGAGCCGACGGGGCGGCCGGGCACGGGCCTTGCGGTGGAAACCAACACCATGAGCGAGCGCGAGCGGGCCGCCGCAGACTGGCGCCTCGAGGTCCTTCAGCGCGAGCTCACTCGGTCTCGATCTCCGCCAGGAGCTCGGCTTGATGCTCCTGCTGAAGCGCGTCGATGAGCTCGTCGAGATCGCCGTCGATCACCTGCTGCAGCCTGTAGAGCGTGAGATTGATGCGGTGGTCGGTCACCCGGCCCTGGGGAAAGTTGTAGGTGCGGATGCGCTCCGAGCGATCGCCGCTGCCGACCTGAAGCCGTCGCGACCGCGCCTGCTCGCTCTGGCGCCGGTCCTGCTCGGCCGCGAGCAGCCGCGCCTTGAGCAGCGCCATGGCCCGCGAGCGGTTCTTGTGCTGCGAGCGCTCGTCCTGGCACTCGACCACGATGCCGCTCGGCAGATGGGTGATGCGCACGGCCGAGTCGGTCTTGTTCACGTGCTGGCCGCCGGCGCCCGAGGAGCGATAGGTGTCGATGCGCAGGTCGGCCGGATTGATTTCGATCGCCTCCACCTCATCGAGCTCGGGGAGGATGGCGACCGTGCACGCCGAGGTATGGATGCGGCCCTGCGCTTCCGTCGCCGGCACGCGCTGCACGCGGTGCGTTCCGGACTCGAACTTCAAGCGCGAGAAGGCGCCGCGTCCGCCGATGCGGCTGATGATCTCCCGGTAGCCG
>JAKAZP010000089.1 GCA_021815905.1 Pseudomonadota bacterium
CCACGTTGCGCGGATGGCATTCTTTTTTATACGGAGCCGCCATTGCCCGAACAAGCCGGCGGCGCTTATAGGAGGTATTGCCGGGGAGGGAGAGGAGGCGACGGCGGCCGCTTTCACCCGCGGCCTCGTGCGGTTTCACCATCGGTGGAACACTATCGCCCGATACGCGGTACACCGTCAGGGCCGTATCCGCCCTGCCGCCCCGCGCGCAGGCCGCCGATACCGGCCTCCCGCCCCGGGCGGGTCTCGCAATGGCATGTGACGATGAACGATTCGGAGCACAGACGATGAAGCAGGAAAACCTCGAGCAGTGGCTGCGACGCGGCGGCAATCCGGTACAGCTGCTGCGCAACTCGCAGATCGGCGCATACGTCTACCCGGTGGTGCCGTACGAATTCAGCAACTGGCGCACCGAGCAGCTCGCCTGGCAGAAGGCGGTGGTGCTCTATGACCAGTCGCACCACATGGCGGAGATCACCGTCAAGGGTCCGGACGCCCTGAAGATGCTGTCTCACCTGACCATCAACAGCTTCAGCGGGTACGTGCCGAACAAGGCCAAGCAGATGGTCCCCTGCAGCCACGACGGCTATGTTATCGGCGACGGCATCCTCTTCTACCTGGAGAAGGATGAGCTGCTGTTCGTCGGGCGCGCGCCCACGGTGAACTGGATCCAGTTCCACGCCGAGACCGGCGGCTACCGGGTCGAGGCGATCCGCGACGACCGCTCGCCCTCTTATGCCCGCGGCAAGCCGGTCGTTCGCCGGCATTACCGGTTCCAGATTCAGGGCCCGAACGCGACGCAGGTCCTCACGAGACTCAACGGCGGCCCGCTGCCCGAGATCAAGTTCTTCAACATGGGCAACATCGACATCAAGGGGCGCAAGGTCCGGTGCCTGCGCCACGGCATGGCCGGCGAGCCGGGGCTCGAGATCTGGGGCCCGTACGCCGAATACGACGAGATCCGCGAGGCCATCGTCGAGGCGGGCAAGGACTTCGGGCTCGAGCAGGTGGGGGCACGGGCGTACTCGAGCAACACTCTCGAGTCCGGCTGGATCCCCTCGCCCCTGCCGGCGGTGTACACGGGGGAACAGATGCGGGCGTACCGCGAGTGGCTGCCCGCGAACGGCTACGAGGGCTCGGGCTCGATCGGCGGCAGCTTCGTCTCGCAGAGCATCGAGGACTACTACCTGACGCCCTACGCCCTCGGCTACGGTCCCTTCATCAGGTTCGACCACGACTTCATCGGCGCCGAAGCGCTCAAGCGCCACGCCAACGAGCCGCAGCGCAGGAAGGTGACCTTCGCCTGGAACCCGGCGGATTTCCTCAAGATCTATGCCTCGTTCCTCGACCCCGAGGGCGAGAACTACAAGTTCTTCGACTTCCCCAACTGCAACTACGCCTCCGCATCCTACGACCGGGTCGTGGCGGGAGGCCGGACGGTCGGCTTCTCGATGTTCGGCGGCTACAGCTACAACGAGCGCACCGTGCTTTCCCTCGGCGTGGTCGACCCGCAGGTGCAGATCGGCGACGTGTTGACTTTGGTATGGGGGGAGGAGAACGGCGGTACGACCAAGCCGACCGTCGAGCGGCACAAGCAACTCGAGGTCCGGGTTCGGGTTGCGCCGGCCCCCTACTCCCGGGCCGCCCGCGAGGGGTACAAGGACGGCTGGCGCACGCGCCAGAGCTGACCGCTGCCGTCGGCCACGAAGCGCGGGCCGCCCGGCAGCGGGCCGGGCGCATCGTGTCGCCTCACTCGAGCTCGCCCAGCCAGCCGGCCAGCGCCGCGCTCACCTTCTCCGGCTGCTCCAGCGTCACCATGTGGCCGCTGTCCTCGATGACCTCGAGCCGCGCGCCCGGAATGATCCGGGCCATCGCCTCGTGACGGGCGAGCGGACTCCAGCCGTCCTGACGCCCGCAGAGGACCCGCGTCGGGCAGCGGATCGAGCTCAGCACGCTCTCGGCCGAGGGCCGATCGAGGAGCGCGCGGATCTGCGCCGCGAACACCTCGGGAGTCCGGCGCTCGATCATCGCCAGAATGGATTCGATCAGGGGCGCATCCGTCAGCCGCCCGGGATGCACCATGCCCTGTACCCACTCCCGTCCCATCGCGCGCATGCCGAGCGACGAGGCGATCTCGAGCAAGTGGTGGCGCTTGGCCGCCTCGGCCTCGCCCACCGGTCCCGCCGGTCTCGCCTGGTAGCCGGTGTCGAGCAACGCGAGCCCCGTCACGCGCTGCGGGGCCGCGCGCATCACCTCGAGCGCCACACGCCCTCCCATGGAGTGCCCAGCGAGCGAGAAGCGCCCGGGCGCGCATTCGAGCACCCGGCGCGCCATCGCCGTCAGCGAATCGGCCTCGCCGTAGTCCACGACGAGGCAGTCGTGCTGGTGCGAGAGCCGGGCGATCTGCGCTTCCCACACCGCGCGGTCGCACATGAGCCCGGGCAGAAACACCACCGTGCCTCGGGTCATGGGGGCTCACGCACGAGGCGGTAATCGCGCTGCGCGGCGGCGTACTCGACGAAGACATCGAGCGCCTTGGGGTCGAGCATCGCGCTCGCGTTGGCGGCCTGTTCCGGGGCCATGCCGAGGAGAATGCGCCGCACCGGCACCTCCATCTTCTTGCCCGTGAGGGTCATGGGGATCGACGGCACCGCGATGATCTTGTCGGGCACATGTCTCGAGCTGTACTCGCGACGCAGCACATCGCGGATCTTCGGCTCGCAGGCTTCGAGTGTGGCTCCGGGCGCGAGCTTGACGAACAGCGGCATGAAGAACCCGCCACCGGGCAGGTCGAGATTGATGATGAGACCGTCCTCGATCTCCGGCACCGCCGCGAGCGCGCGATAGATCTCGGCCGTCCCGATGCGGATGCCGTAACGATTCAGCGTGGCGTCCGAGCGTCCGAGCACGGCACAGCCGCCGCGCGCATGGACGAGAAAGAAGTCCCCGTGACGCCAGATGCCGGGGAACTGCTCGAAGTAACTCTCGCGGTACCGGCGGCCGTCCGGATCGTTCCAGAAGCCGACGGGCATCGAGGGCAAAGGCGCCGTGATGACCAGCTCTCCGACTTCGTCGACGACGCTCTCGCCGCGATCGTTGAATGCCGCCACCGCCACCCCGAGCGACGGCGCCTGGATTTCCCCGGCACGCACCGGGAGAGTCGGCACGCCGCCGACGAATCCGGTGCAGCAGTCGGTCCCGCCGCTGCCGTTCGCCACCCACAAGTCCTGCTTCACGTTGGCATGGAACCAGGCCATGCACCCCGGGGTGGCCGGCGAGCCGGCGAGCGAGATGCTCCTGAGACGCGACAGCGCATAGCGATCCCTGGGCACGATGCCGGCCCGCGCCATCTGCTCGACGTACGTGGGGCTCGCGCCGAGCAGGGTGGCCTCGGCGTCATCCGCCAGCTTCCACAGGGCATCCGCGGCGGGATAGGCCGGACTGCCGTCGTAGAGGATGGGGATCGCGCCCGTGGCGAGCGTGCTCGCGAGGAAATTCCACAGCATCCAGCCCGTGGTCGTGAAGAACAACAGCCGCTCACCGGGATGCAGGTCGAAATGAAAGGTCGCGTTCTTGCGCGTCTCGAGCAGGATTCCCCCGTGGCCGTGGACGATGGCCTTGGGAAGTCCCGTGGTGCCGGAGGAAAAGAGCGTCCAGAGCGGATGCGCGAACGGAACCTGCTCGAAGCGAAACTCATCGGCTCCGGCCGCGGATCCCTCGAGCGCCTCGCTCCAGGTGAGCGCCCCGGGCCGTGGCGCCTCGGCGTTGGGGTCGAGGTAGGGAAGGTGGATCACCTGCTGCAGGCTCGGCAACCCTGCGAGGATCCGCTCGAGCTCCGCCCGGCGCTCGAACGGCTTGCCGCCGTACCGGTAGCCGTCGATGCAGAACAGCACTTTCGGGGCGAGCTGCGCGAAGCGATCGAGCACGCCGCGCTCGCCGAAATCCGGTGAGCAGCACGCCCAGATCGCGCCGATCGCGGCGGTCGCGAGCATCGCCACCAGCGTCTGCGGGATGTTGGGCATCCAGGCGACCACCCGATCGCCGGGCCGCACCCCGAGCGCGCGCAGCCGCGTTCCGAGGATGCGCACCTGGGCGGCGAGCTCCGCCCGGCTCATCGCCTCGAGCGGGCGGCTCTCGCTCGCATGCAGCAGCGCGATGCCGTCCCCTCGGTCCCGCAGCAGCACGCTCTCGGCGTAATTGAGACGCGCGCCGGGGAACCATTCCGCCCCGGGCATGCCCCGGTGGCCGAGCACTCTCGCGGGAGAAGAGGAGGCCTTGATCCCGAAGTAGTCCCAGAGCGCGCCCCAGAACGCCTCGAGATCCTCGACCGACCACCGCCACAGCTCTGCGTAGCTCGCGAACGACAGGCCGCGCTCGCGCTCGAGCCAGCGCCCGAAGGCGGTCAGGTTCGCCTGCTCGATGCGCTCGGCGCCAGGTGTCCAGAGTATTTCGCCTGCCTCCACGCGCCACGGGCCTCACATGAGAACGGGCCGCCCGATCATGCCGATCGAGCGACCCGGCACGTCGATGAGCCGATTCTACTCGCCCATCCGCAGGCGCAGCGTGAGATACCACTCCCGCGGCGGGTTGTAATAGGCGTCGATGAAGCCTGCGGCGTAGTTGGGCTGCCCCGAGGTGATGTAGCGGTCATTGGTGAGATTGGTGCCACCGACCGCGACGTCGTACTCACCGGAGGGCGACACGTAGTGCACGGAGGCATCCAGAACGCGCGTGACCGGACGCCACATCTGCGGCGTGTTCAACGAGTCGTTGAACATGCTCGTGATGTAGCTGAAGACCGGAATGAACCGCAGCTGCGCCTGGTTCGCCAGCATGAATGTGTAGACCGGATCGAAGGTGAACTTCCACCGCGGGGTCTTCGGGAGCCTCGCCTCGAGCGGCGAGCCGCCGAGGCTGATGCTGCAGCCGGCCAGCGCTCCGCCCGGACAGACCGTCGTGCCGTCGGGCAACGCGTATTCGGGGAGATTGGCCGCGGGGTTCACGTAGGTGTAATAGGCGTCGAGGTACGCCGCCGAGCCGTTCAGCTCGAGCCCCGTGTCGCCCACCAGCGACTGCTCCTCGATCTCCCAGCCGAGGATCTTGGCATTGCCGGCGTTGACGAGAGTGGGCGATGCGCCATGCTGCACGTTGAGCTGGATGGCGTCGAAATTCGTGTCGAACACGTCGGTGTCCACGATCAGGTGCCGGTTGAACCACGAGGACTTCAGTCCCAGCTCCCAGGCCTTGGAGGTCTCCGGCCCGTATTCGGCCTGTTTCGGCGAGGTGATGGGAGCGGAAACGCGGGTCGTCCATCCGCCGGCCATGAATCCCTTGCTCCAGCTCGCGTACGCCATGACATTGTCGTTGAAGTGGTACTGGATGCCGAGGGTCGGGTCGAAGATGTGCCATTGCTGGCTGTCGGGAATTCCGGGGATGTAACGCAGGAACGGCTGCCCGGTGATGATCGGAAAGAGGGTGGATCCGAGGGGGAAGGAGTTCAGGTCGCTCTGACCGGCGAGGAAGTACGCCTGCGCGTCGGTATAGCGGCCGCCGACCGTGAATCCCCAGTGCGCGGTCGGGTTGTAGTCCGCATGAAAGTACGCGGCGTAATTCACGTTCTGCGCATCGTTCGCCACGTCGTATACGGACAGTATCCCCTCGAACGGCACGTAGTCGTGCACGTAGCCGGTCTCCTTGAAGTAGTACAGTCCGGTGACGTACGAGAGCTCATCGTGCAGCGCCCGCCCGAGGAGCTGGAACTCCTGCGAGATCTGCGACTGGTGCTGATGGTCGGCCACCTGGAACATCGTCTCGGGGGTGCCGTCGAGCTCGGTGCCGATCTGCCAGCGCAGCTGCCGATAGCCGGTGATCGACTTCAGGCGCATCAGATCGTTGATCTCGTAATCGCCGGTCACCGAGAATCCGAACACATCGTTGCGCGCGAAGTTCGGTCCGTAACCGTAGGTCGTATCGATGTTGCCCGTCTGGTTGGCGGCGCCGCTGAGATAGATCCGGGGGGCGCTGGTGCCGAGATAGGCCGTGCCCGGATGATTGTTGTAGTTGAACGGTCCGGGCGGGCCGCCGACGTATCCCGCCCCGAGGAGCGGCGCGCCGCCGATCGAGATCCCCGGCACGTGCGCACGCGGCTGCGAGCAGACGCCCCCGAACAGCGCGTTGTTCTGCGAGCCGACGGGGAAGATCGAACCCACCCCGGGCACGGTGGTCGCCGCCGCGATCGCCCCCGGGAGGCTCGCGGCGTTGTTGCCGATGCACAGGTTGTAGAGCGTGGAGAACGTGGATGCGAGCAGATTGCCCGAGAAGGTCCCCACCACGACGTTCGGCAGAGCGGTCTGGTTCTCGTGGCTCCAGTCCCCGGTGACGGTGAATTTCAGCTTGTCGGTCGCGAACCACAGCACTTTCGAGCGCACGGTGGTGACTCCCGTGCCGCCGTAGCTGCCGCCGCCCGTCGTATAGTCGGAAGGCTCGGCATAGGCGGTCGGGGAGTCGACCGCGAACGGTGTCTGGGCGTAGGGCGAGTTGGCCGGGTACGGGATGACGCGCTGCCAGCCGTTCTGATTCTGAGTGCCCACCGTGATGCTCGAGAGGAGCTTGTGCGGGATGATCGGGATGTCGGCGGTGAAGGCCACGTCGCGCCGGTCGAAGCTGCCGCCGGTGACCTCGCCGATGAAGCGCGCCTTCTCCCCGGGCGTGTGCGTGACGATGTTGATGGCGCCCCCGATCGTGTTGGCGCCGAACAGCGTTCCCTGTGGACCCTTCAGGATCTCCACCCGATCCACGTCGAGCAGATCGATGTTCGCGCCCACGGTGCGCGCCAGGTAGACCCCATCGAGATACACGCCGACCGCGGGATTGATGTTGATCGCGAAGTCGCTCTGGCCGATGCCGCGGATGGAGGCCGAGAGCACCGAGCTGTCCCCGGAGAACGGCGATCCGGCATCGAGCGTCACACCGGGGGTCTGTGCGGAGAGCTGGGCCAGGTTGGTCACGCCCTGCTCGTGCAGCTGCCGGCTGGTGAAGGCGGTAATGGCGATCGGCACCGTCTGGATGTTCTGCTGGCGCTTCTGCGCCGTCACGATCACTTCCTGCAGCCGTGGAGCCTCCTGCGAATCGCGCCGAGGCGGCGCCTGTTGCCCTTCAGCCACACTGACGCCCCCGCCGAGCGTCAGACCCAGGGCGCAGAGAATCAGGGGCCGAACCGTTCCCGGCCACGGATGTTGCTTGGGATTCATGAGCGTGCCCCCCTTCTCATCGTGCGGACAAGCGTAGCGCCCGGGCCACGAAGGCCGCCCAGATCACAGCGCAAGACTTCTGAACCGACAGCGCAAGGGTCCTGCGCCGGGCGCCGGTCCCGGGGCGGCACGGGCGCCGGCGGGATCCGGCCGGACATTGCGCCGCGTCCTTCGACGAGGCAGCATGCGGGCAGGTAACCTGCCCAGGCCACCATGGGGGATAGACTCCAACCCGTCCCGGCTCGCCACTGGTCGACGGATGAGGCCGCCGACCGGCCCTTCTCGTACTGGGTGGAGACGGTGTGCGACCGTTTCCTGGAGCTCGACATCGACTCCCCGGTGCGGGAGCGCTTTCGTGCGCGGCTCGACCAGACCGGGCTCGGGCCTGCGACCGCCAACTGGCTGAGCGCGGATGCCCAGCGGGTGCGGCGCACACGCGCCAAGATCGCCCGCGCTCATTCGAGCTTCCTGCTGATGCAGCTGCGGTCCGGGCGGGTTCTCGTCCGGCAGGCCGGATGCATCACACCGCTGTATCCCGGGGAATGCGTTCTTCTCGATGGCTCCCAGCCTTACGAGGTCGAATGTCCGGAACCGACCCGCTCATGCGTGCTGCAGCTGACCGATGAGTGGCTCAGACGCTGGATCAAGGCGCCGGAGCACGTGGCGCCGCGGCATTTCGCCGGCTTGGGCTGGAGCCGGGCCCTCTGCGCGGCGGTGGCCAGTCTCGACATCGACGGCTGCGACCACCTGGCGCTGCCCCGCGAGCAGGTTGCCGATCACATCGCTGCGCTCCTCGCTCTGGCGCTGGGCCCCAAGCCGCGGGAGCTCTCCGGTGACCGGCGCCTGTGGGAGCGCCTGATGCGCACCGTGCGCACCATTCTTTCGGACCCCGGTCTTACTCCGGCCGCGGTCGCCGCGGAGCATCACATCTCCGTGCGGACCCTGCATTACGCCTTCGCCGCGGCCGGCTCGACCTTCGTCGGGGAGTTGATGCGGGCCCGGCTCGAGCGGGCGCGGGAGCTGCTGGCCGATCCTCGGCTGCGGGACGTCCCGATCATCGAGGTGGCGTCCCGCTGTGGATTCACCGACTCCAGCCATTTCGCGCGCCGCTTCCGGCGTCAGTTCACGGTGGCGCCGCTCGCCTTCCGCCGCGCAGCCCTCGGGCGCCGTCCCGCCCCGAGGGGCGGGCGACTCAGGCGGTTGCCGCCTCGGGTATGAAGGCGAGGACGTCGCGCAGATCCGTCAGCACCTGATGGGGTCTGCGCCTGCCGGTCTGGCACAGCCATTCCTCCCGGGAGGTGACGCCGGATGAGACCGCGAGCGCCGTCGCCCC
>JAKAZP010000090.1 GCA_021815905.1 Pseudomonadota bacterium
GGCTCTTCTCGATCACGCGACCGCGGGTTGCCCGGTTCAGGCCTCAGTCGACGTGCACCGTGCTCAGCAGCCGGAACAGCTGCTCGGGCGAGGCCGGCTTGACCACGTGATGGTCGATGCTCGCCTCGCGCGAGCGACGGCGGTCGGCCTCGTGCCCGAGTCCGGTGAGCGCGATGATGGTGACCGAGGTGCCCTCGGGCATCTGCCGGATGCGGGCCGCGGTCTCGAGCCCGGAGAGCTCGGGCATGCTGATGTCCATGAAGACGACCGAGGGGTGGAGGGTCCGGTATTTCTCCAGCGCTTCGTGCGGCCCATAGGCGGTGTGCACCTCATGGCCCATCATCCCGAGCAGACAGGCGACCGCGTCCGCGGAATCCGCCTGGTCATCCACGACGAGCACCCGGAGCGGAACCTCGGCCCGGGGCAACTCCTCCATGACGGCGTCTCCTGCGCAGCTTGAGCATCCCACATTCGGCTCCCCATCACTGGCCGGAGCAAGCTGAGCAAGAATCGTGCGCAGGCCGGAAGCTCAAGCCTGACCTGAGCGCGACTCCACCAGCATCGCACTCACCAGGCGGTTGAGCCGCGCGCAATAGCCGGCCACCGGCTCCTCGGCCTGGGCCTGCTTGGTCGCGAGCGCATCCTGAATTTCCGCGAGCCGTCGCTCGATGCGCTCATCGACGGTCATCGACCGGCAGATGAGGGCACTCACACAGGCGGTGATCTCGGCGTCAAGAGCGCGGGCATCGCTGCCCGCGATCTCTACCCCCGCGAGCTCGCGGGGGCAGCCGGCCGCAAGGTGCTCACGCCATAAACGGGCAAGCTGCATAAGCTGGGCGCATCCTGCTGCTCGCTCTCGTACTGAATCGGGCGCCCTTCTTATCACGCCTCGCGCCAACTTGCACCGTTGGTTTGGGGCGCCCCGCATCTGTTGGTTGTTGGCCGGATCCGACAGACCCTCTTCTCCGGCGTGCAGGACGGGCGTAAGCCACTGAAAGTCAAGGGGCTGACGAGCCGCTCGGGCTGTTGTTTTCCCGGCCCAGGGGGCGATGGGGCGATCCTGCGCCGCCCGCGGGCCGCGGCACGGGCGGCCGGCGCTTGACGAGCGCGCCGAGGAGCTGTTGGAGTGTCGGCGTGTGATCACAGCGTTCCGGGTCGCAGCCTATGGATTCCAAAGATCCGTTTCCGATCGACAAGTCCGAAGAGGAGTGGCGGCGCCAGCTCTCCTCGGAGCAGTATCGCGTTCTGCGCCGCCATGGCACCGAGCGCTCCGGCACCAGCGAGCACAACGACGAGCACCGACCGGGGGTCTTCCGGTGCGCGGCGTGCGGTCAGCCGCTGTTCGAAACGCAGGCGAAATTCGACAGCGGCACGGGCTGGCCGAGCTTCTTTCGACCCCTCGAGGGCGCGGTCGCGACCCGCGAGGATCGCAGCCAGTTCATGAAGCGCACCGAGGTGCACTGTTCGCGTTGCGGCGGGCATCTCGGGCATGTGTTTCCGGACGGCCCCGAGCCCACCGGGCTGCGTTACTGCACGAACGGAGTCGCGCTGAGGTTCGAGCCGAAGTGACTCCGATCGCCCGGGCGGGGGCGACTGCATCCGTGCCCGTGCGGCTCGCCGCGCCGGCTCAGGCGGCCAGAAGCAGCGGTTGCGGCCTGCCGACCGCGTATCCCTGCAGGAAGTCGACCCCCATGCGCCGCGCCGCCTCGAGCGCCGCGCTGTCCTCCACCTGCTCGGCGATCACCTTGAAGTTGAGCGTCCGCGCCAGCTTGATCATCGCCGCGACCATCGCCTGATTCACCGAGTCGCGCGCCAGGTTGCGGATGAACGAGCCGTCGATCTTCAGGTAGTCCATCGGCAGGCTCTTGAGGTTGGAGAACGAGCCGACGCCCGAGCCGAAATCGTCGAGCGCGAACTGACAGCCCATGCCGTGCAGTACGCCGACGAACCGGCGCGCGTGCTCGAGACTCGCCACGACCGCCGTCTCGCTGATCTCGAAGCACACCTGCGCGGGAACGACGCCGGTGCTGTCCAGGCACTCCACCACGAACTCGAGAAACTGCGAGTCTCCGAGCGTCTGTCCCGACACGTTGATCGCGACGCAGCGGTCCGCCGCCACCGGAATCGCGCCGCGACCGAGCGCCGCCAGCGTCGTCTGCACGACCCACCGATCGACCAGGCTCATCAGCCCATAGCGCTCGGCGGCGCGCAGGAACTCCGCCGGCGGCAGGTGATGGCCCTCGTCGTCCTGCAGTCGCACCAGTACTTCCATCGCCGGTCCTCCGCCGTCGACCCCGTAGGCCGGGACGATCGGCTGATAGAAGAGCTGGAACCGGTTGTCCTTGAGCGCGCTCTGAAGCCTCTGCAGCCACTGGATCTCGCCGCTGTGGCGCGCCAGCGCCTCATCGCGCGCGGAGTACACGGCCACTTTTCCCGAGCCCTGCTTCTTGGCGACGTAGCAGGCCGAGTCGGCGGCGGCGAGCAGCTCCTCGAGCATGCCGCTTTCGCGGGATATCTCCACGATCCCGACCGACACGCCGATGTTGAATATCTTGTCGCGCCAGACGAAGCGATAGTCGCCGACGGAACGGCACACGTCGTCCGCGATCTGACGCGCCTTCTCGAGCGGGCAGCCGATCAGCAGCATGCCGAACTCGTCGCCCCCCAGGCGCGCGACGGTGTCACTGTCGCGCACCGCGTCGCGCAGCAGCTTCGCCACCTCGCGCAGCATGCTGTCGCCGGCGAGGTGACCGCTGGTATCGTTGACCACCTTGAAGCGGTCGAGATCGAGGTAGCAGAGCACGTGCTGGCCATCGCCGCGATGGCCGCTTTCGATGGCCTCCTCCAGGCGTCGCTCGAACTCCCGGCGGTTGACGAGTCCGGTGAGCGCGTCGTGCGTCGCCTGGTATGACATCTGGCGCGCGAGGCCGCGCAACTCCGACACGTCGTGCAGCAGCACCACCGCGCCGACCAGCTCCTGAGCGGTGTTGCGCACCGGCGATGCGGACAGCTCGATCGAGCGCTCGTTGCCGTTGCTGCGCGCGACCGCCAGCGCGCGCCGCCCGAGGTTCACCGGCGCTCCGGTCGCGAGCGCCTGGCGCACCGGATCGGAGAGCAGTCTGCGGTCCGTCTCGTCGACGAGGCTGAAGATCTCCTCGAGCGTCCTGCCGAGCGCATGTCCGGCCGAGGTTGCCGACAGCCGCTCGGCGGCCGGATTGAGATAGGTGATCTTGCCCGAGGTGTCGGTGGTGATGACCGCTTCGGCCAGAGAGTTGAGCGCGAGCAGGTGGACGCCGCTCTCGCCCTCGCTTCGCAGGCGCAGCGACTCGACGGTCTGCGTGGGCAGGATCTCGACGCCCGTCACCAGGAGCGCATGGCCGCCGTCATACTCGATGAGCGCGGAGGTGATCTCGAGGCGGCTCACCTGGCCCTCTCGTCCCAGCACCTCGACCTCGTAGCGCTCCGCGGCCGGCTCGCCCGCGAGGCGGCGCCGGAAGTTCTCGTTGACCAGCTCGGCGTACTCGGGCGCCACCAGGTCCCCGAGGCGCCTGCCCGCCAGCTCGGCGCGCTCGGCGCCGACCAGGGCGGCGAATTGCCGGTTGGCATACAGAATGACGTCGCGATGGATCAGCACCGCCTCGTGGATCCGCTCGCCGAGCTCGGCGAACAGCCTGGGCATCGCCCGCCCCCCGTCGCGCTCGGCCCCGGCTCGAGTCAGGAGGTGATTGACGGCCGTGACGAGCGCGGAAAGCTCGGGCCGGGGGCTGTCAACCTCGACACGCCCGCCGAGCGAGCCGCCGATGGCGATGCGCTGAAGCTGCTGCGACAGCCGGCCGACGGCCTCGAGCTGCCGACGCTGCCATGCGTAGAGCCAAAGCAGGACGGCGGCGATGAGGGCCAGCAGGAGGCTTAACAGCCCGACGATCGACATTCACCTTCTCAATGCGTGCCGCTTGAGCGCTCACCCGGGAACACTTTGGTTATTGTGGTGCCAAGGGAGTGCCGACGAGCCCAGTATAGTGTAGGCGTCCTGCGACACGCGTCGATTTCACCATATCTCATCGCGCCGCCGCTCATCGCAATCCAGCTTGGCAGAAGCGCCGAAAACCCGTAACTTCTGCACCCCCGCGCCGGGCATGAATTAAGTCCAATCGGAGCGCCCTCTACGATGTCGACGGTCGAACCCCGCGAGCAGATGATCGAGCAACAGGTGCGTGCCTGGGACGTCCTGGATGCGCGCGTGCTCGAGACGCTGCGCCGGGTGCCGCGCGCGCAGTTCGTGCCCGGCTCGCACCGCTTCCTCGCCTACGCGGACATGGAGGTTCCCCTGCCGAACGGCCAGCACATGCTGCGGCCGAGTGTGGTGGGGCGGCTGCTCCAGGCGCTGGAGCTGACCGGAACGGAGCAGGTGCTGGAGATCGGCAGCGGCTCCGGGTACGTCACCGCGTGCCTGCGCGCCGCGGCGGCCTCCGTCCGCTCGCTCGAGATCTATCCTGATCTCGCCGCGCTCGCTCGCGGCAACGTCGCCGCGCTCGGCCTGAAAGACGTCGAGATCGTGACGGCCGACGCCCTGGGGGATCCGGAGTCGGGCCTGTTCGAGGCGATCGCCGTGACGGCTTCGTTGCCGGTCTACGATGACCGGTTCGAGCGCCGGCTCGCCGTCGCAGGACGGCTGTTCGTGGTGGTCGGCGATCCCCCGGTCATGGAGGCCCGCGTGATCCGGCGCGTTTCCGAGGACGCCTGGGGGGTCGAGAGCCTGTTCGAAACCGTCATCGACCCGATGGTTCATGCAACTCGGCCGGCGGCTTTTGTGTTCTAGAGCCACTCCTCGCTCATCAAGGGATCGGATCATGCATCGCGTCGCGCGGTTACTGCCAATGGCCTCCATGTGCGCTGGCCTCGCACTCCGGCTCTGCGGCGCCCAAGCCGCCGACCTCTACTCCGTCTATCGCGACGCCCTGGCGAACGATCCGACCTACCAGCAGGCGCACGCGACCTATATGGCTGCGCGCGAAGCCCGGCCCGAGGCCTGGGCGGCGCTGCTGCCGCAGCTTTCGGGCTCGGCCGGCAAGACCTGGACTCATTCCGCGGGGTTGAGCACCCAGGCCGGTCTCTCGAAGCCCCCGACGCCATTTTCCTTCTACACCACCACCCGCGGCTTCACCAACCAGTGGAGCCTCGATCTTTCGCAGCAGATCTTCAACTGGTCGGACTGGATGAGCCTCAAGGCGGCCGACCAGCAGGTCGCCCAGGCCGAGGCGAACTATCAATCGGCCGGCCAGAACCTCATCCTGCGAGTGTCGACCGCCTACTTCAACGTTCTCGCCGCCCTCGACACGCTCAAGGCGCAGCAGAGCTCCCTCGAGGCCTACGATCTGCAGCTGCAGCAGGCCAACAAGCGCTACGAGGTCGGCCTGATCGCCATCACCGATGTCGAGCAGGCGCGCGCCGCGCGGGACACGGCCGCCGCCGCGGTCATCACCGCCAAGCAGTCCGTCGCGACCGCGGAAGATCAGCTCCAGGTGATCACGAACCGCCAGTACGGCACGCTCGCCGAGCCCGGCTTGAACATGCCGCTCCTCACGCCGCAGCCGGCCAACCAGGGCGCATGGGTGCAGACCTCGCTCAGGCAGAACCTCGCGCTGATCGCCAGCCGCTTCGCGGCGAACGTGGCGCGTGAGAACGTGCGCATCGCCTTCAGCGGTCACCTTCCGATCGTGAGCCTGATCGCGAGCCGCTCGTTCAACAGCGGGGGCACGAACGAGGCCATCAACGGCGTCGGCGATTTCGCCGCCCTGCCCTCCTGGTCGAACGACCGGCAGATCGGCGTGCAGGTCACGGTGCCCATCTTCAGCGGCGGCGGCACCTTCGCGCGCGTACACCAGGCCCAGTATCAATGGATCGCGGCCAAGGATGCGATGCAGCAGACCACCCGCACGACCGAGCAGCAGGCGCGGGACGGGTATCTCGGGGTGATCAGCGGTATCGCCAACGTGCAGGCCTACCGCCAGGCGCTCACCTCGGCCGAGACCGCCTTCAAGGCGACCGAGGCGGGGTACCGCGTGGGCACGCAGACGGAAGTCGACGTGCTCAATTCCCTGAGTGCGCTCGTGCTCGCCCGAACCAACTTCGCCACCAGCCGCTATTCCTACATCACGAGCGTCGTTCAATTGCGCTACGCGGCCGGCACCCTCGACCCCAACGAGGTGCTGGCCATCAACCACTGGCTGACGGTGATGGCATCGGTCTCGCCCGGGCCCCTCACGCCCGAGGGGATGACTCCGAAAGCGGCGCCCCCGACTCCGCAGCCGCCGCCGCCGCCTCCACCCCTGCGCAAGCGCAAGCCCTAGCCGGTGCGCTCCGCCGGCCGGCCGCTCGCACGCGCTCAGCGATAGCCGCTGTAGGACTTCTCCTCGAGGAGGCGCGATCCGAGCGCCACGTTGATGCGCTTCTTGATGGCCGCGCGCTCGTCGTTCGAGTGATACACGGCTCGGGCGAGCTCGATGAACTGCGCATCGAAGGTCCGGTGCGCTTCCTTCTCGCGGATACGGTCCTCGATGTCCCAGAGGCGCTCGTTCACCGCCTGCAAAGCCCGCTCATCCGCCGCGACGTCCACGTCGCCGCGAGCGGACTCGCGCCAGGTCCGCTCGAGCAGATCGAGCTCGCGGCGCACATTGACGAGCTTCGCGGCATCGGTGATCCGCGCCGCCTTGATACGCAGGATGGTCAGCTTATCGAGCAGCTCCCCGGGGGAGATCGGCACCAGGATGTCGTTCGCCATCGCCGTATGCTAACAACTCGTCGAGCCTTGCGGTGACCTGCTCGACGGTGATCAGGTCCATGACGCCCGGAACGTCGATCTTCTCCGTCCAGGGCAGCTCCCCGGGCGGCCGGCGGCGAAACTTCCGCGCCGCCTCGGGGTAGGCGTCGACGCACCATCTGCGCGAGAGGTAAGGTCCGCTGCGCGCGGGATTGGTGGCCGCGTACAGCCCGATCACCGGGGTGCCCACCATCGTCGCCATGTGCGCGGGTCCCGAGTCGGGGCTCAGGAGCACCGTCGCACGCTCGAGCAGCGCGAGCATCTGCGGCAGAGTGTCGCGCCCGATCTGATTCGTGAGCGGCTCGCTCGCCAGGCGCTCGATCGCCGCACCCGTGCGCCTCTCCTCCTCGCTGCGGCCTCCGGTGAGGATCACGCGCATTCCATGGCGGCGCGCCGCGTGATCGGCGACCGCCGCATAGCCTCGCGGGCTCCAGTTGCGGCGTGGATGACTGGAGCAGGGGCTCACGAGCAGCGTGGGCTCCGCGCCCGGAATCTGGCGCTGCGCGTACTCGAGCGCCGCGCGGGGCAGGGGCAGATCCCAGCGCAGCGTGCGCTCGTGGATGCCGAGCGCCTCGAGAAAGCCGAAGAAGCTGTCGAGGACGTGCTCGCGGCTTCGAGGGGCGATGCGCGCGTTGGTGAACAGCCACTGCAGCTCGCGCGCCCGGGCCCGATCGAAGCCGATTCTGAGCCCCGCCGGCACCACCCGTGACACCAGGCTCGCCCGGAACGACAGCTGCATGTGCAGCAGCACGTCGAACCGCCTGCCTCCGAGGCGCGCCCGCAAACCGCGACGCGCGCCGAGTCCGGCCCGCTTGTCGACGGTGATAAACTCCACGCCATCCATGATCTCCATCAGACGCGCTTCCGCCTTGCCGATGATCCATGTCAGCTTCGTGTCCGGCCATGCCCGCTGCAGCGTGCGCACGATGGGCACCACGTGGCAGGTGTCGCCAAGCGAGGAGAGTCTCAGAATGCAGACACTGCGCGGCGGGCGATCGAGAGGCAACATCGGGGGCGTCGGGCTCGGGAGCGCGGACCGGTGAGCGATCGCTGGCCGCTCGGATCGGAGGTCAAGCATCGGGCGATCGAAGGAGGCGCCATGCTATACGACGCGTCCCGGGCCCGCAATTTGACCCCCGAATGGTTCGAGTCCGCCTTCTGGGAGCGCAGCGGCGGCCTCGAGGGCAGTGCGCGGGGGCGCGGTACCACGCACTTCGTTCGCGGCCAGGACCGGCGGCTCGTGTTGCGCCATTACCGCCGCGGCGGCCTTGCCGCCTGGGTGTCGGCCGACCGCTTCCTGTGGCGCGGAGAGGTCAACACGAGACCGATCAGCGAGTGGTCGATCACCTATCGGCTGCATCGCGCCGGTCTGCCCGTGCCGGCGCCCATCGCCGCGCGCTTCGTGCGCGAGGGCCGCACGTATCGCGGGGACATCATCACCGAGCGGCTGCCGACCGTCGGGTCCCTCGCCGAGTGCCTGCACACCGGCGCGCTCTCGCTCGTGACCTGGATCTCGATCGGTCGCTGCATCCGCCGCTTCCACGACTTCGGCGTCTGTCACGCCGATCTCAACTCGCACAACGTGCTGCTCAGCGAGGAGACCGTGTACCTCGTGGACTTCGATCGCTGTCGGCTGCGGCGGGACGGAATGTGGCGCGATTCGAACCTGGTGAGGCTGCGCCGGTCGCTGGAGAAGGTCACCTATGGACTGCCCGCGGACCGC
>JAKAZP010000091.1 GCA_021815905.1 Pseudomonadota bacterium
TGTGCCGCGGGCGGAGTGACCAGGCAGCGCTTCGATTCGTGCACGAACTCGATCGGATCCTCGATGGTGATGATGTGATCGGGCCGGTTGTCGTTGCAGTGGTTCACCATCGCGGCGAGGGTGGTGGACTTGCCCGAGCCGGTCGGCCCGGTGACGAGCACCAGCCCGCGCGGCAGCATGCATAGATCGCGAAAGGTCTTCGGCGCGTTCAGGTCATCGAGGGAAAGGATGTCCGAGGGAATCGTGCGGAATACCGCGCCGGCGCCCCGGTTCTGGTTGAAGGCGTTGACGCGAAAGCGCGCCAGCTTCGGGATCTCGAACGAGAAGTCGGTCTCGAAGAACTCCTCGTACGCCTTGCGCTGCTTGTCGTTCATGATGTCGTAGACCATGCTGTGCACTTCCTTGTGCGACAGCGCCGGCATGTTGATGCGCTTCATGTCGCCGTCGACGCGGATCATCGGCGGGACGCCGGCGGACAGGTGCAGGTCCGAGGCTTTGTTCTTGACTGCGAACGCCAGAAGTTGCGCGATGTCGACGGCCATGAGGGCTCCAGATCGGGGCTGCGGAGATGCGAACCGCCGTCGTACGGCGTCCGGGCACTCGCCTCGTTCCGAGCGCCGAGGCGAGTATAGCGGAGGGGTTCACGCAGCCATATGTTACGGTCCTCGCAGAATTTGCCGGAGCGCCTGACGGAAATCCGCGCGCGGATCGCCGCGGCGGCGACCCGTGCCGGACGAAGTGTGGACTCGGTCACACTCGTGGGCGTGACCAAGTCACACCCGGCCGAGCGGGTGCGCGCCGCGGCCGTCCTGGGCGTCACCGACGTCGGGGAGAGCTATCTCGGGGAGGCCCTGGACAAGCTGGCCGCGCTCGAGGACCTGCCGCTCACCTGGCACTTCATCGGCCGGCTGCAGGCCAACAAGACCCGGCCGGTGGCGGAGCGCTTCGCCTGGGTCCACGGCGTCGACCGGCTGAAGATCGCGGAACGCCTGGCCGCCCAGCGCCCCTATCACGCCCCGGCCCTCCACGTCTGCATCCAGGTCAACCTCGGGAACGAGGCGGGCAAGGGGGGCGTCGCGGTCGGGGAGGCTGCGGCGCTCGCCGCCGCCGTGGCCGCCCTGCCGCACCTTTCGCTGCGCGGCCTCATGTGCATTCCGCCGCAGGAGACCGACCCCGCGCGCCAGCGGGAGTGGTTCGCGCGGCTGCGTGCGCTCGAGGAGGCGCTCAATGCCGGCGGCGCGCATCTCGATGCCCTCTCCATGGGCATGAGCGCGGACTTCGAGGCCGCGATCCTCGAGGGCGCGACCCTGGTGCGCATCGGCACGGCGCTCTTCGGCTCTCGCAATGCCTGAGCGCGCGCCTGCGCCCCGAATCATGGAGCGGCACGACCGTCGGAGGTGCCCCGCCGCCGCAGGGGGCGGAGCCATGGGCGAAAACCACGCCTTTTGCCCATGGCGCGCCGGGACGGGCACGCATGCCCGGATCCAGCGCTTCTTAATAGCGCGGCAGAACGGCCCTCAGCCGGTACAATCGCCTTCCGCATGAGCCCTCAAGAGCTGACAGTCCTCGGCGCCGGCAACATGGGCCGCGCGCTCATCGGCGGTCTGCTTCGCCGCGGAATGCGTCCCGAGCAGCTCGCCGTCGGGGAGCCCCGGGAGGCGGCGCGCGATGCGCTCGCGCGCGAGCTCGGCATTGCCGCGCAGCCGGACAATGCCTCGGCGATCGGCGCGGCGCGGGTGGTCGTGGTCGCGGTCAAGCCCCAGGACGTCGCCGCCGTGCTGCAGCCGCTCGCGCAGGCGCTGCAGCGGACGCGCCCCGTGGTGCTGTCGGTCGCGGCCGGGGTGCGCATTCGGGCGCTGCGGGACTGGTGTGGGCCCGGAGTGCCCGTCGTCCGCGCCATGCCCAACAGGCCGGCGCTCGTCGGGGCCGGGGTGACCGGGCTGTTCGCCCCGGCTGACGTCGACCCGGAGAGCCGCCGTCTGGCCGAACGGGCGATGCAATCGGTCGGCGAGGTCATCTGGGTCGCCTCGGAGGATGCGCTCGATGCCGTCACCGCGGTTTCCGGCAGCGGACCCGCCTACTTCTTCCTGCTCGCGGAGCTTCTGGCGCGCGCCGGCACCGGGCTCGGCCTGCCGCCGCGGGACGCGCGGCGCCTGGCGATCTCAACGCTGCATGGCGCGGGATTGCTCGCCCACGGCAGCGACGGCGATCTCGAGCGGCTGCGCGCGGAGGTGACCTCGAAGGGCGGCACCACCGAAGCGGCCGTGCGCACCCTCGAGGCCGCGGGATTCGACGAGCTCGTCGCCCGCGCGGTGCAAGCGGCCGCGCGCCGCAGCCGCGAGCTCGCCGAGCAGGCCGGCGGGAACCGCCAATGACCCGCCCTCGCACGAGCTCGCCATGAACCTGCTGGCCATCATCGTCGGAGAGCTGCTGTCGCTCGCGTTCTTCATGGTCCTGTTGCGCCTGCTCCTGCAGTGGGTGCGGGCGGATTTCCGCAATCCGATCTGCCAGGCCGTGGTCCGCCTCACCAATCCGCTCATCATCCCGCTGCGCCGGCTGCTGCCCCCGATCCGCAAGCTCGATACGGCGACGATGGTCGCGGTCGTCGTCATCGCCTGGCTCCTGGTGGCGGTGGGCTTCGCATTCCAGCCCTTTCCCGCCGTCGCCCTGATCTGGGTGCAGCAGATCGTGCTGACGATCGTGTATGCGGTGCTGTGGATCTACTTCTGGGCGGTGATCGTCTACGCGCTGCTGAGCTTGATCGCTCCCGGCGGGTACTCGCCCCTGCAATCGGTGCTGGCAAGCCTGTGCGAGCCGGTCCTGGGACAGTTTCGCCGCGTGATTCCCATCATCTCGGGCATCGACCTCTCGCCGCTGTGGGCGTGCCTGGCGATCCAGGTGATCCTCTATTTCCTTCCGCATCCTCTGTTTTTCGCGTGGTGAGCGCGCTTCCCCGTACGCGCTCCTCCCCCGAAACCAAGCCCTTAGCGGCGACACCGCAACGAGTCTCGCAGCATCGCGGCGGCCGGCGGCGCCGCCCGAAACCCTGAAAAAAAAGGCATTTCAGCGCCGGGCGATGTCAAAAAAAGCTGTTGCGCAGTGCTTCCCATGTGCTATTTTTCGCGCCGATTATCACGGCGCGACTGCAGCACAGCGCGCTCACAATCATTCATTCGAGGAGTAGCGCAATATGGCGAAAAAGGGTGGCGCTCCGACCAAGTCGGAAGTCCTGACTCAAATTTCCAAAGACACGGGGCTCTCGCGCAAGCAAGTCGGAGGCGTATTCGATTCGCTCAACACGGTGATCAAGAAGAGCCTGCGCAGCAACGGCCTGTTCACCATGCCCGGTCTGCTGAAGATGAAGGTCGTCAAGAAGCCGGCCACGAAGGCGCGAGAGGGGATCAATCCTTTCACCGGCGAGAAGATGATGTTCAAGGCCAAGCCGGCCAGCAAGAAGGTCCGCGTGATGCCGCTCAAGAGCCTGAAGGGGATGGTGAATTCGTAAGTCCGCCGCTTACGATCATTGAGAGCCCGGACGGGGTGCCGACCCCTCCGGGCTTTTTCATGGGCGGCGGAGGAACTCGAGCACCGTCGCGCGCAGCTCGTTCAGCCGTCCGTGGAAGAAGTGACCGGCGCCGGGCAGCATCCTGATCGACGGCGGCGGCGACTGCCCGCCCGCCCACGCGAGCACCTCGCCCGGCTCGATGACATCGTCCGCGTCGCCCTGCACGATGAGCCACGGGCAGCCCGGGGACGGCACCCCCTCCATGTCGACCCGCGTCACTCCCGGAGCGACGGTCACGAGCCGCTCGGGACGCGCGCGCGCGGCGACGCGCACGGCGATCGCTCCGCCGAAGGAGAACCCGGCGAGCCACAGCGCGGCTCCCGGCCAGCGCCGGCGGCCGTGGGCAATGACCGCGAGCGTGTCCTGCGATTCGCCCACGCCCGAGTCGTAGCGGCCCTCGCTCTGACCGACCCCGCGGAAATTGAAGCGGATGACCGGAGCGCCGAGCTCCTCGAAAGCCCGCGCCAGGGTGTACACCACCTTGTTGTCCAGCGTGCCGCCGTAGAGCGGGTGCGGATGGCAGACCACGCCGAAGCGCGCCGGCAGGGAACCCGCCGCGCTCGCCGCCGGCGTCTCGATGAGGGCCTCGATGGCGCCGGCGGGCCCGGACAGCAGCGAGCGCTCGGAGTGCGGGGGTTTCATCCGGCCGGGTGGGCCAGCGCGAGCGCGACCAGCAAGCGGTTGAGTCGCTGCACGAACTCGGCCGGATTGCCGAGCTGGCCGCCTTCGGCGATCTCGGCCTGATCGTGCAGCAGCAGCGCGAGGTCCTTGAACCGCCCTGAGTCGGCGAGCGCGTCCAGATATTTGACGAGCGGGTGCTCGATGTTGAGCTCGAGCACGGGCTTCGTTTCCGGCACGGCCTGCCCGGCCGTCTCGAGAATCTTGCGCATGGCGGCGCCGAGCTCGTGCTCCCCGAGCACCAGGCAGGCCGGTGACTCCGTGAGCCGCGTGCTCACCCGCACCTCGACGATGCGGTCTCCGATCGCATCCTTCACGCGCTTCAGCAGACCTTTGCTCTCCTTGAGAGCCTCGTCCCTCTTCTGCCGGTCGGTCTCGGTCTCGAGCGCGCCGAGCTCGAGATCCCCGCGGGCGGCGTCCTTGAAGTGCTTGCCTTCGTAGCCCTCGATCTGAGCCATCACCCATTCGTCGATGCGCTCGCCGAGCAGCAGCACCTCGAGCCCCTTGTGCTTCAGCCGCTCGATGTAGGGGCTGCCGCGCGCGGCCGCGACGCTCTCGGCGGTGATGTAATAGATGCGATCCTGGCCGGGCTTCATGCGCTCGAGGTACTGCGCGACGCTCACGGTGGGCTCGTCCTTCTGCTCGTGCGTGCTCGCGAAGCGCAGCAGCGCGAGCAGCGCGGGGCGGTTCGCCGCATCCTGGGCCACGCCTTCCTTGAGGACCGCGCCGAACTCCTTCCAGAAGGTCGCGTACTTCGCCGGCTCGTCCTTCGCCAGCCTCGCGAGCATGTCGAGCACGCGCCGGGTGAGGCTGCTGCGGATCGCCTCGACCTCCGGCTCCTGCTGCAGCAGCTCGCGCGAGACATTCAGCGGCAGATCGCTCGAGTCGATCACGCCCTTGACGAAGCGCAGATACAGCGGCAGGAACTGCTCGGCGTCGTCCATGATGAATACCCGACGCACGTACAGCTTCAGGCCCCGCGCCGCCTCGCGCTGCCAGAGGTCGAACGGCGCGCGTCCGGGGATGTAGAGCAGGCTCGTGTACTCGCGCTTGCCCTCGACCCGGTTGTGGCTCCAGGCGAGCGGCTCGGTGAAATCGTGCGCCACGTGCTGGTAGAACTGCCGGTACTCCTCCTCCGAGACCTCGGTGCGGGGACGTGTCCACAGCGCCTTCGCCTGGTTGACGATCTCGTACTCGAGCGATGCCTCGCCCTCCTTGCGCATCCGCACGGGGAAGGCGATGTGGTCGGAATAGCGGCGGATGAGCGCGCGCAGCCTGAAGGGATCGGCGAACTCCTTCGCCTCGGGCTTCAGGTGCAGCCTGACCGCCGTGCCGCGCTCGGGCCGGGTGACGGTCTCGACGCTGAACTCCCCGTCCGCGCGCGATTCCCAGCGCACCCCGCCTTCGGCGGGCAGTCCCGCCTTGCGTGAAAGCACCTCCACGCGATCGGCGACGATGAACCCGGAGTAGAAGCCGACGCCGAACTGCCCGATGAGCTGCGAGGCCTGCTGCTGCTCCCCGGAGAGCGAGCGGAAGAACTCCGCGGTCCCCGAGCGGGCGATGGTGCCGAGATTGGCGACCGCCTCCTCGCGGCTCATGCCGATGCCGTTGTCGGTGATGGTCACCGTGCCTTCGGCCGGGTCGACGTCCACCCGGATCTCGAGCTCCCGATCGCTCTCGAGCAGCGCCGGGTCGCCGATGGCGGCGAAGCGCAGCCGGTCGTTGGCGTCGGATGCGTTCGAGACGAGCTCGCGCAGGAAGATTTCCCTGTGGCTGTACAGGGAGTGGATCATGAGGTTCAGCAGCTCGCGCACTTCCGCCTGGAAGCCGTGCGTCTGACGATCGGGAGTCGTTTGCGGTGGGGTCTCGGTGCTCGACATGCTCGCCGTCCGTTCCTGGTCCTGTCGGTCTGGTGTGCCGCCGCAGCGGCATATGGGGCGAGGGCCCGATATTTCAACCCCGGGCGGGTCCGGGACGGGAGGCGCAGGAGCGGGGCGAAGCAGGCGGTGCGGTCGCAGCTGCCGCCGCGGCCGGCGGGTCAGAGATGCTGGAGCCGCCGGTACAGGTCGAAGAAAGTGACGCCGCCCGCGAGCAGCGTGGCGTTCACCCCGAGCTGCGGCAGCGCCAGCCAGATGCCGACCGCGAAGCTCCAGGCGAGGAGCGCCGTGGAGAGCGCCGCGGCTTCGGCGACGGCGGTCGTCGCGACGTGGCGACAGGCGCCCGCCACATCGTCGAGCTCGTCCCACCAGTGCAGGAAGAATTCCATCTCGATCAACTCTACGCGCGAGAGATGGCTGCCGTCGTGCGCAGCGTCACAATCGCCGGCGCCGCGCGCTGCGCGGCTTGCGGCAGCGGCACGCGGTGCGTAGGCTTGACCCCGACCCTGTTCAGCGCGTGTTCGGTCAACACAAGGTCACCATGAATCGCATCGTCGTCCTCAATCCCAAAGGAGGCTCGGGCAAGACGACCATCGCGATCAATCTGGCCAGCTACTTTGCCTCGCGGCAGCAAATGCCGGTTCTGATGGACTTCGACCCGCAGGGCTCCTCGCTCCGATGGGTCCGCAAGCGCCAACCGGCACAGGCTCCGATTCAAGTGATCGCCGCCTTCGAGAAGGACCATCGAACCACGCGATCGTTCCAGCTGCGCGTGCCGCAGAACGCCACGCACGTGATCGTCGACACTCCGGCGGCGCTCGAGGCGCGCGTCATGCCCGAGATGACGCGGGATGCCCGCAAGATCATCGTCCCGGTGCTGCCCTCGGACATCGACACGCACGCCTGCTCGCGCTGCATCCGCGATCTGCTGCTCGTCGCGAAGGTGCGCCGCGAGGATGACCGCATCGGTGTGGTCGCCAATCGCATCCGGCGCCACACGGTGACCTATCAGGCGCTGATCCGCTTCCTCGAGACGCTCGGCATCCCCATCGTCGCGACGCTGCGCGACTCGCAGAACTACCTGCGCGCCGCCGAGCTCGGCGTGGGAGTGCACGAGATGAAGAGCTTCATCGTCCGCGAGGACGTCGAGGAATGGAAGCCGCTGATCGATTGGCTGGAGAAGCCCGCCGCGCCCGCCGCGCCGGTCGGCAGCGCCTCCCCGGCCGTCGCCGCCGCCGTGTGACCGGCAGGACGGCGTCCGCCGCCGCGCCGCCCGCTACCGGCCCGGGGCCTTGCCGGGGGCGCCGTTGGCCGCGGGCGGCGTCTCTTCTTCGTCCCAGGCATCCCGCATGCGGTCGGCCCAGCTCTTGTAGTTCGACCAGGTGTTGAGATTGCGGGTGATCGCGGAGTGCCGGGCGCGCGCGCGCTGCATGCGATCGATCCAGTTGGGGAAAGGCTCGGCGCCATCCGTCGCCGGCGCGGCGCTGCCGTCGCGCGGGTGCTGTGTCTCGGGCGCGCCGCCTCGCCCTCTGTCGGATGAGCTCATGGGAATCACCTGACCTTTTGTGCAGCCTACGGCTTTTGGGAGGGGGCCGCAGGAACTGGTTCACAGGCATGTCGCCCGTTGACTACAATCCGCCGCGCGCGCGCGCGTTATGTCACGCCCTCAGGCGACGAGGCGATACACCGGGCGATACACCGAGCCCGGCAGCTTCATGCGCAGCTGCGCGACGAACGCGGCCAGCAGCTCATCGAGCAGCCCCATGATGGCGGGATCTCCGGCGAGCTCGTAGGGTCCGAGGCGCTCGATCGCCTGGATGCCGTGCTCCTTCACGTTGCCGGTGACGATGCCGGAGAACGCGCGCCGCAGGTTCGCCGCGAGTTGATGCACGGGCTGGGGGCGATCGAGCGCGAGCCCGCGCATGGACTCGTGCGTGACTTCGAACGGCCGCTGAAACTCGGGCGCGATGGAGATCAGCCAGTTGAAGCCGTAGGAATCGTTGCGCTGTCTGCGGTGCTCGCGCACCGCCTCGATGCCCCGCGTCATGCGCCGGGCGACTTCGGACGGGTCGTCGATGATGACGGTGAGCCGCTCGAGAGCCTTCGCGCCCAGCGTGCCGCTCACGAAGCGGGCGATGTGCTCGAAGTACGCGGCGCTCTCGCGCGGTCCGGTGAGCACGACCGGCAGCGGCTGCTCCGCGTTCGCCGGATCGAGGAGAATGCCGAGCAGGTAGAGGATCTCCTCTGCCGTGCCCGCCCCGCCGGGGAAGATCACGATGCCGTGCGCGATGCGCACGAACGCTTCCAGGCGCTTCTCGATGTCCGGCATGATCACGAGGTGATTGACGATCGGATTCGGCGTCTCCGCGGCGATGATGCCGGGC
>JAKAZP010000092.1 GCA_021815905.1 Pseudomonadota bacterium
GAGGGCGGCTCCGGCCACGGTCAGCTTGAGGGCGAGCGCCGGGAGGGACACGGCGAGACCGAGCGGCCCGGAGTGCGCCGTCGCCACCCCCCAGGGCACGAACAGCGCGAACCCGATGCATGCGTAGTTGAAGAGCTTCAGCGCCGCGCTCCATTCCATCAGAGCCAGGTGCCGCGCGGAGTACTCGAGCAGCATTGCCTCGTGAATCATGGTGAGCTCGAGGTGCGTCGCCGGATTGTCGACCGGGATGCGCGCGTTCTCCGCGAGCAATACCAGCGTGAAGGCGACGCCGGTGAAGGCGAGCGCGGGGTTCAGCCCCAGTGTCTGGGTGGCGAGGTGCTCGGTGATCGAAGGCAGCGCGGTGCTCGCCGACAGAAGCGATGCGACGAAGATGACCATGAGGAGCGCCGGCTCGGCGCGGAATCCGATCATCATCTCCCGCCGCGCTCCGAGGGTTCCGAACGCCGTGCCGATGTCCATGGCCGCGAGCGCCATGAACATGCGGGCGGTCGCGAACAGGCCGACGAGCGCGATCGCATCCGCGCTCGCGACGAGCGGCAGTCCGGTGCCCATGGACGGGATGATGGCCGCGGCCACGACCATGGCGCCGAAGACGACGTACGGGGCTGCCCGGAACAGCGGCGAGGCATCGTCCGCGATCACCGCCTCCTTGTGAAAGAGCTTGTGGAGATTGCGATACGGCAGCCACAGGCTCGGCGCGCGGCGGTTCTGCAGCCACGCGCGACAGCAGTTGATCCAGCCGAGGAACAGCGGCGCCGCCGCGAGCGCCGCCACGATCTCGAGAAGCTGGGTGATCAGATCGATCGTTCTCATGTGATGAGCGCCAGCCCGAGCAGCACCAGCAGCGTCACGAAGCCGTAGAGCAGGTACGCCGAGATCCGCCCCTGCTGCAGGAAGGCCACCGCGTTCGCGAGGCGACGCACGAGGGCGCCGAGTGGCTCGTAGGCCGCGCGCCAGATGCGGTCGCCGACGGCGATCCGGTAGCGCGGCGAGCGATCGGTGGGCGAGGGCAGCTCGCGCTCGATGTGAAAGAAGGACTGGAAGATGCTGCGGATCGGCTGCCCGAAGCCCTCCGCGGTGTCCTGCATGCGCGCATCGCGCGCCCCGAAGCCGCAGTCCCATGCGCCGCTGCGGCGGACCCGCTGGTGATAGGTGAGTCGCACGGCGAGCAGCGTGAGCCCCACCACCGCCCCGGTCGCCATGAGCAGGACGAGCGGACCGTAGGAAACCGGCCGCCCCGGCACGGGCGCGAGCAGCCACCACTGCGACGCCGACTGCGGCACGGCCGTCCCGAGGAGCTGCCGGGTGACGGTGCCGAGCGCCGAGACCACCTGCAGCGGGAACAGTCCGAGCAGCAGACAGCCGAGCGCGAGCCACGCGAGCCCCAGCCGCTCGAGCCAGCCCGCATCGTGCGCGCGCGCGAGCGATGCCTCGCGCGGCTGGCCGAGAAAGATGACCCCGTAGAACTTGACCATGACGTAACCGGCGAGCGCGGCGCAGAGCGCCACCACCGCCGCCCCCATGGGGATCAGGAGATTGACGAAGGAGTACGGCACCCGGTCCGCGAACAGAAACGACTGCAGCAGCAGCCATTCGGACACGAAGCCGTTGAGCGGCGGCAGCCCGGCGATGGCGAGCGCCCCGACGAGCGAGAGCCACGCGACCCAGGGCATGCGGTGGATGAGGCCGCCGAGCCTGCCGAGGTTGCGCTCGCCGGTGGCGTGAAGCACGGAGCCCGTGCCGAGGAACAGCAGGCTCTTCATGAAGGCGTGGTTGAGACAGTGATAGAGCGTCGCGAGCAGCGCCAGCGCCGCGACGAACGGCATGTGCGCACCGAGGAAGATGACCGCGAGACCGAAGCCGGCGAAGGCGAGTCCGATGTTCTCGATCGAGGAGTAGGCGAGCAGGCGCTTCATGTCGACCTGCACCGCGGCGAACACCACGCCGTAGAGCGCGGTGAAGAGGCCGAGGATGAGCGGCACCAGGCCCCACCACCAGGGCGAGCGCCCGAGCAGGTCGAAGCTGATGCGCAGCATGCCGTAGACGGCGGTCTTCAGCATCACGCCGCTCATGAGGGCGGACACCGGCGAGGGCGCCGCGGGATGCGCCTCCGGGAGCCACACGTGCAGCGGCACGAGTCCGGCTTTGGCGCCGAAGCCGACCAGGGCCAGCAGGAATGCCGTCGTCGCCCACGCCGGCGTCAGATGCGCGGCGCGCATCGCATCGAAGGTGAACTGCCAGCTCCCTCCCTGCAGCACTCCGAAACAGAGCAGCAGGGCGATCGCCCCCACATGTGCGATCAGCAGATAGATGAAGCCGGCGCGGCGGATCGCGGGCAGCCGGTGCTCGCTCGTGACCAGGAAGTAGCTCGCGAGCGCCATCGACTCCCAGGCCACCATGAACCCGTACGCGTCATCGGCGAGCAGGACGAACGCCATGCTGGCGAGGAACAGGTGGTACTGCAGGCAGAGCAGCCCCGGGGGACTGCCCTCCCGCCGCTCGTCCTCGGGTCTCCCCGTCGCCGCCGCGGGGCGCTCGCTCCTGAAATAGCCGCCCGCGAACACCGAGACCCCGGCGGATGAGGCGCCGAGGAGCAACAGAAAGAAGCTCGAGAGCGGATCGAGCCGCAGATGGAACGGGAGGTCGGGCAGACCGAGCGGCAGAACGAGCCGATCGGTGCCGCCTTCGAGCAGGCTCCGGCCGGCGAGCGCGGCGAGCGCGATACCGAGCAGCGCCCCGAGCGGGAACAGCGTGCGGCCGACGAGGCGGATGCTGCCGGGCCGCGCGAGTCCCGCAAGGCCGATGAGCGCCCAGCCGGCGATGAGCGCGACGCAACCAGTCAACGGCGATGGATCGATCGTGATCACGGGGAGGTGCGGCAGCCGGTGCATCGTATTATCATTGGATGCATCGCAAATGTGAAGCAGGTTCCCGTTCGTGACCCTCGAAGCCCGCACCGCCCGACTGACCATCCTCATCGATCCGCGCAAGAAGGCGGTATTCGAGCGGCTCTGCGCCGAGGAGGACGCCACCCCGTCGCAGGTGGTGCGGCGGCTGATCCGCGCCTACATCGAGGACCGGCGCGGGCGGTCCTGGCGGCCGGACGAGGAGCCGCTGCCCGCTCAGCGCGCGCGCAGCTCGAAGCAGCGGTGAATGCGGGGGTTGCGCTCGAAGTCGCGCGGCAAGGTGGCGGCGGACAGGTCGCGCACCTCGTAGCGCTCGGCGAGGGCGGGGTCGAGGCGAAAGCGCTGGGCGTTGGTGGAGAAGACGAGAAGGCCGCCCGGTTCCAGCAGCCGCGCGCCGGCGTCGATGAGCGAGGGATGGTCACGCTCGATGTCGAGCACTCCCGTCATGCGCTTGGAGTTGGAAAAGGTCGGCGGGTCGAGAAAGATGAGGTCGTAGCGCTCGCGGCGGCTCGCCAGCCAGTCGATGCAGTCCGCCTGCACGAACAGGTCGCCGTCGCGCGAGCGCACGTTGAGCGCGAGATTGCGCTCCGCCCACTCGAGATACGTCCGCGACAGGTCGACCGAAGTCGTGCTGGTCGCGCCGCCCGCGGCGGCATACACGGTGGCGGTGCCCGTGTAGGCGAATAGATTGAGGAAGCGCGCCCCGCGGGCCCGCTCCCGGATGCGCGCGCGCGTGATGCGGTGGTCGAGGAACAGGCCCGTGTCGAGATAGTCGTCGAAGTCGACGAGCAGCCGCAGGCCCCCTTCGAGCACCGTGTGGAAGGCGCCCCGCGCCGCGAGCTTGCGGTACTGCTCGCCGCCGCGCGTGCGCCGGCGGGTGCGCACCTTGATGCGCGCGGGCGGCACGCCCGTGACTTCGGGCAGCACGGCAAGCGCCTCGCCGCGGCGACGGCGGGCGGCCTCGAGATCGACGGTCGCGGGGGCGGCGTACTCCTGCACGTAGAGCCAGAGCTCATCGGGCTCGAGGGTGTGATAGAGGTCGATCGCGAAGGCGTACTCGGGCATGTCGGCGTCGTAGAGGCGGTAGCAGCTCACCTGCGCCCGTCGCGCCCAGCCTTGCAGTCGCTTCATGTTCTTCGACAGGCGATTGGCGAACATGCGCGCGCCGGGACTCTCGCGCAGCGCCGGATCGGGTCGCCGCAGCGAGCCCGGGGAGCGCAGGCTCGCCGGCTCGATCCGGATCCTGAGCAGCCGGCACTCGATCGGGCCATTCCACAGTGCGTGGGTGCGCGCCGCGCGCAGACCGAGCTCCATGCCGAGCTCGGGCGCGCCGGTCAGAATGGCCGCGGTCCAGCCGGTGAACCTCTCCCGCAGCACCGCGCCGAGCTCGCGGTGCGCGGCCCGCGCCGACTCGGGCTCCTGCAGGCGCACGCCGTAGGGCGGGTTGGTGCAAAGCAGACCCGGAGCCTCACGGCCGGCCGCCGGCGAGGCCGCCGGCGCGGCGGCGGCCAGCGGGCGAGCCTCGAAGCTCACCCAACCGGCCACTCCGGCACGCTCGGCATTCGAGCGCGCAATGCGCACGGCCGCCGGATCGATGTCCTGCCCGCGGATGAGCACCGAGGGCTCCTCCCGGGACTTGCAGCGCGCCTCGGCGTCACTGCGCACGCGCTGCCAGAGCGCCGGCTCGTGGCCGCGCCAGCCGAGAAATCCGAAGTAGGGCCGGCGCAATGCCGGTGCGCAGCCGGCCGCGATCAGCGCCGCCTCGATCACCAGGGTGCCGGAGCCGCACATCGGATCGAGGAACTCGGCCCCCTGAAGCGCGAGCTGCGGCCAGCCCGCGCGCACGAGGATCCCCGCCGCCACGTTTTCCTTGAGGGGCGCCTCGCCCGCGCCGGCCCGATAGCCGCGCCGGTGCAGGCTCTCGCCGGACAGGTCGATGGAGAGCGCGATCCGCACGCCTTCGGCGTGCGCGTGCACGCGCACGTCGGGCCGCTCCGTCACGATGTCCGGCCGGGAGCCGGTGCGCTCGCGCAGCGCATCGACGATGGCGTCCTTGAGCTTCAGCGCCCCGAAATGGCTGTGAGTGATCGAGGGGTGATTGCCGCTGAAGTCGCAGGCGAGCGTCGCACCCGGGGCGAGATGCCGCGACCAGTCGAGCGAGCGCGCCTCGGCGTAGTACGCATCGGCGCCCGGCGCCTCGAAGCGAGCGATCTCGAGAAAGATCCGGTTGGCGAGCCGCGACTCGAGACAGGCGCGATAGCCGCTCTCGAGAGAGCCGCCGAACTCCACGTGAGTCGTGCGCTCGCGAACGTCCTCGGCGCCGAGGCCCGCGAGCTCCTTCGCGAGCAGGTCGGCAAGTCCGCGCGGCACGCTCGCGAGGAATCGCAACCCGCTCACTGTGCCGTCGGCTGGGTGCCGGCGCTGACGATCTCGCAGACTTCGCGCCCGGGGTTGCGGAAGCGATGCGGCACCTGGCTCGAGAGGTAATAGGCCTCCCCCGGGCCGAGCACGCGTGTCGCGCCGCCGACCGTCAGCTCGATCCGGCCGCGCACCACGAACCCCGCCTCTTCCGCATGATCGCTCGCGGCGCGCGCGTCGGTCGTGGCTCCGGCGGCGAAGGTCCTGAGGAGCAGGGTGAGCTTTCGGCCGGGGCGGCGCGCGCCGACGAGCCGCGCGGACACCTCGGGGCCGCCGATCTCGAGCAGATCCTCGGCGCCGTAGAACACCTGGGGCGGGGACGCCGGATCGAGGGTGAAGAACTCCGCGAGCGACATCGGCAGGCCATCCAACACCTTCTTGAGCGAGCTCACCGAGGGGCTGACCCGATTCTGCTCGATGAGCGAGATCAGCCCATTGGTGACGCCGGCGCGACGGGCGAGCTCGCGCTGCGAGAGACCGAAGAGAGTGCGGACGCTGCGCAGGCGCGCCCCGACGTCTGGGCTCATGGCGTTCAACATCTTGAACGGATCAGCCCAAATATCGGGCAGGCTGGCCGGTCTTGTCCAGTTTATTTATCATCGCGCTTGCGCCGCACATCCTCTACCGGGAGCCTCCCCATGGCCGCAGCCGACACCCTCACGCGCGAAGCGCTCGAAGCCTTCTGGATGCCTTTCACGCCGAATCGCGAATTCAAGAGCCGGCCGCGGCTGCTGTCGCGGGCGAGCGGAATGCACTACTTCACGCCCGAAGGCCGGCGGATTCTCGATGGCGTCGCGGGCCTCTGGTGCGTCAATGCAGGCCATGGGCGGCGCGAGATCGCCGAGGCGGTGGGACAGCAGCTCGCGACGCTCGACTACGCCCCGCCCTTTCAGATGGGCCATCCGCCGGCTTTCGAGCTCGCGAATGCGCTGGTCGGCATCGCGCCCCAGGGACTCGACCACGTCTTCTTCACCAACTCCGGGTCCGAGTCGGTCGACACCGCGCTGAAGATCGTCCTCGCCTACCACCGTGCACGGGGCGATGCGACCCGTACCCGGCTGATCGGCCGGGAGCGCGCGTATCACGGCGTGAGTTTCGGCGGCATCTCGGTCGGAGGGATCGCCAGCAACCGCAAGACCTGGTCGACCTCGCTCCTGCCCGGAGTCGACCATCTGCCGCATACCCACGACCCGGCGCGCAACGCGTTCTCGCGCGGGCAGCCCGCGCATGGCGCCGAGCTCGCCGATGAGCTCGAGCGGCTCGTGGCGTTGCATGACGCCTCGACCATCGCCGCGGTCATCGTCGAGCCCATTGCCGGCTCGACCGGCGTGCTGATCCCGCCCCGCGGCTACCTCGAGCGCCTGCGCGGCATCTGCGACCGCCACGGCATCCTGCTGATCTTCGATGAGGTCATCACCGGCTTCGGCCGCGTGGGCGCGCCCTTCGCCGCGCAGGAATTCGGGGTCACTCCCGACATCATCACGGCCGCGAAGGGCCTCACCAACGGCACGCTGCCCATGGGCGCGGTGCTCGTGAAGCACGGGATCTACGACGCGTTCATGCACGGCCCCGAGGCGACCATCGAGCTCTTCCACGGCTACACCTATTCCGCGCACCCGACCGCCTGCGCCGCCGCGCTCGCGACGCTCGGGATCTACCGCACGGAGGGTTTGCTGTCGCGCGCGAAGTCGCTCGCCTCGTACTGGGAGGACGCGGCGCATTCGTTGCGCGGGCTGCCGCACGTCATCGACGTGCGCAACTACGGCCTGATCCTCGGCCTCGAGCTCGCGGGCGCGCCCGGGCGCCCCGGCGTGCGGGCCCACGAGGTCTTCCTGCGTTGCTTCGAGCGCGGTCTGCTCGTGCGCCAGACAGGCGATGTGATCGCGCTGTCCCCGCCGCTCATCCTCGAGCGCTCCCACATCGATGAGATGTTCGGCACCCTGGGGGCGGTGCTCAAGGAGCTCTGAGCCGGATCAGTCCCGCCGGTGCTTGAGACGCGCGAGCACCGTCGCTGCGACCGCGGCGAGCGCGATGGCGACGCCGGCGATCATCTCGATGTCGAATACGGAATAGATGCGCGTCGAGGCGATGGTGATGGGCTGCATGACACTCCTCCGTGTCAGCGGAATTCCGACGAGCGGCAGCCTCGCACACGCCGGCCGGCCCGAAGAAGCGCCGATTCGCTGAACTGCGACGCGCCTCACCGGGCCGGCGGCTTATGTCCAACTCCGCGGGTCGTCAGTCGCTCGCCACTTCCCCGGCGCCCCTCTTCTCGAGCCGCACCGTCACGCGGCGATCGAACGCGTACGAATCCGGGTCTGCGCGCGCCCCGGTCGAGGCGGAGGCGCCGTGGCCCTCGATCAGCAGGCGGCGCGTCGGGCATCCGGCCCGCGTGAGCTCCAGCGCCACGGCTTCGGCGCGCAGCAACGACAGATCGTCATTGAGGTCCGCGGGTCCGCGCGGATCGGCGTAGCCGTCGATGCGCACCGTCACTCCCGGCAGCGCCGCCGCCAACTTCCCCAGCCTGCGAACCGCCTGGAGATTCGACCCGGTGAGTGTCGCCTCGCCGGTGCGGAAGCCCACCTCGGTCTCGAGCTCGTCCGAGAGCCGCAGCGTGCGATGGAGCGCGGCGCTGCGCTGCCGACTCGCGGCGAGAGTCCTCGCCAATCGCTGCGCGCGGGCATCGAGCCGCTCCCGATCCGCCTCGCTGCTGCGCAGCCGGACCGAGAGCGCCCGGTTCGCCGCGAGCTCATGGTGGTAGCGCCCCCCGAGCCACACTCCGGCGGCCGCTCCGACCACCGCGCCGATGGGACCGCCCGCGGCCGCCCCGAGCGCGAGACCGCTGAAGAAGCCGATGCCCTGCTCGCGCGAGGCTCGGCGACCGCTGCGAGCGGCGGCGGCGATGCCGATCGCGCCCGTGGATGAGCTCGAGTTGACCGCCGATGAGCCCGCGGCATGCGCCGGCAGGATCGCCAGACACGACGCCACGGCCAGACCGATGACTCCCGCACGTGCTGCATTGCTTGAACTGCTCATGATTTCGCCCTCTCCTCATGCGCTTGCGCGCCGATTCGACGGAGGCCGCCGCGACCGCGGTCTCCGGCCTCGCCGGCGTATGTGCGCCGGTTGGGGACGATTACAG
>JAKAZP010000093.1 GCA_021815905.1 Pseudomonadota bacterium
GCCTCGAGCTCATCGACCGACAGATCCTCCTCGATGAAGGCCTCGAGGATCGGATCGAGAATCTCGTACGGCGGCAGCGAGTCGGAATCCTTCTGCCCGTGGCGCAGCTCCGCGGAGGGCGGCCGCTCGATCACCCGCTGCGGAATGACCCGACCGAGAGCATTGCGGTAGCCGGCGAGACGGTAGACGAGCAGCTTGCTGCAGTCCTTGATGGGGGCGAAGCCGCCGGCCATGTCGCCGTAGAGCGTGGCATAGCCCACCGCCATCTCGCTCTTGTTGCCGGTGGTGAGCAGCATGCGACCGGTCTTGTTCGAGATCGCCATGAGCAGCAGCATGCGACAGCGCGACTGGATGTTCTCCTCCGTGGCATCCGGGGGTAATCCGGCGAGCTCCTCCGTGAGGGTCGCGAGCGTGGCCTCGAACATGCCCTCGATCGAGAGCTCGCTGTACTTCACCGACAGCAGGCGCGCTTCCTCCGCCGCATCCGTGAGACTCATCGGGGAGGTGTAGCGGGAGGGCATCATCACGGCGTGCACCCGCTCGGCGCCCAAGGCGTCGACCGCGATCGCGAGCGTCAGCGCGGAGTCGACGCCCCCCGAAAGGCCCATGACCACGCCGGGGAAGCCGTGCTTGTTCACGTAATCGCGCACGCCGAGGACGAGCGCGCTGTAGACGCTCGCCTCGTCACTGAGCTCCGCGGCGACCTCGCCCGGCTGCGGCACCACCTTTCCACGGCCCTGGCGCACGAACTCGACGACAGGTCTGCCTTCCTGAAAGGCCGGCGCGCGCATGACGACCCTGCCCTCGGCATCCATCACGAAGGAGTTGCCGTCGAACACGAGCTCGTCCTGGCCGCCCACCATGTTGACGTACACGACCGGAAGCGCGACATCGAGCGCCCGGGCGCGCACGATCGACTCGCGCTCGCGCTGCTTGCCGCGCTCGTAAGGGGAGGCGTTGATGACCACCAGCAGCTCCGCGCGGTCGGAGCGCGCGAGCTGCGCGGGCTCGGGCACCCAGATGTCCTCGCACACGAGCAGTCCCAAGCGAAATCCCTTGCATTCGACCACGGTCGGCTGCGCGCCGGCGTGGAAGTAGCGTTTCTCGTCGAACACCTTGTAGTTCGGCAGCTCCGCCTTGCGGTGAATGGCCGCGACCGCGCCGCCGGCGATGAGCGCCGCGGAGTTGTAGATTCCGGTGCGGGTGTATTCCGGATAACCGAGCACGAGCGCGCCGGCGTGCACGCGCCGGCAGACCTGCTCGAGCCCGGACTCGATCTGCCGGCGGAACCCGCGATGAAACAGCAGATCCTCGGGCGGATAGCCCGAGAGCGTCAGCTCCGGAAATACCGCGAGGTCCGCCCCTTGCGCGCCGAAAGCGCCGGCGGCGCTCTCCATCAGGCGTGCCGCGTTTCCCTGGACGTCCCCGACCAGCAGGTCGAGTTGCGCCAGCGCGATGCGGAGCGACTCGCCCATGCGTCGCTAGCGTCGGGCCCGTTTCCCGGCCGCGGCGGATTTCCTCGCGCGCGGGGCGTCACGGCGCGCGCCGGAGGAGCGGCTGGCGCGCGCCGCGGTCGCTCGAGCGGCGGACGCCTTTCCCGGGCGGTCCCGCGAGGCGGAGAGTCGAGCGGGCCTCACCGCCGCCCGCGACCGCTTCGCGGAGGGCTTGGCTCGCGGACGCGCCGTTCTCGCCGCGGGCGTGCTCGAGGGGCGCGGCGCGGGGGGCGCCGCGGGACGCACGAGCCGCTTCGCCGCGCGCGCACGGCGGCGGCGCAGCAGATCGCTCATCGCGCTCCCCAGCTCGGCGGGTGATTTGACCGTGCGCACGCCGGCGGTCTCGAACGCCGCGTACTTGTCCGCCGCGGTGCCTTTGCCGCCCGCGACGATGGCGCCGGCATGTCCCATCCGCTTGCCCGGGGGCGCCGTCACGCCGGCGATGTAGGCGACCACGGGCTTTCTCACGTAGTGGCGGATGAACCGCGCGGCCGCCTCCTCGTCGCTGCCGCCGATCTCGCCCACCAGAATGATGCCCTCGGTGCCGGGATCGCGCTCGAAGAGCTCGAGCACGTCGACGAAGTTCAGGCCGCGCACCGGGTCGCCGCCGATGCCGACGCAGCTGCTCTGGCCGAGGCCGATCCGCGTCGTCTGGAACACCGCCTCGTACGTGAGCGTACCCGAGCGCGAGACGATGCCCACCGAGCCCTTCTTGTGAATGAATCCCGGCATGATTCCGATCTTGCACTCCTCGGGCGTGATCACTCCGGGACAGTTCGGACCCACCAGGCGCGTCGCCGAGCCCGCGAGCGCCGCCTTCACGCGCACCATGTCGTTGACCGGCACGCCCTCGGTGATGCACACCACGAGCTCGATGCCGGCATCGGCCGCCTCGAGGATGGAGTCGGCCGCGCCGGCCGCCGGCACGTAGATCATGCTCGCCGTGGCTCCGGTCTGCGCCACGGCTTCCCTCACCGTGTCGAACACCGGCAGCCCCAGGTGCTTCTGCCCGCCTCGGCCCGGCGTCACCCCGCCGACCAGCTTCGTGCCGTAGGCGAGCGCCTGCTCCGAATGAAAAGTGCCCTGCTTGCCGGTGAATCCCTGGCAGATGACCCGGGTGCTCTTGTTGACGAGAATGCTCATGCTTTGGAACCTTCGTTGTCCGTGCCGGCCGCGAGCGCCACGACCTTGCGCGCGGCGTCGGTGAGATCCGTCGCCGGTGTGATGGTGAGCCCGCTGCCGGCGAGCGTCTGCCGGGCCTTCTCGGCGTTGGTGCCCTCGAGGCGCACCACCACCGGGACCTTGACCCCGACCTTCCGGACGGCGTTGATGACGCCGTCGGCGATCAGGTCGCAGCGGACGATGCCGCCGAAGATGTTGACCAGCACCGCGCGAACCCTGGAGTTGGAGAGGATGAGCTCGAAGGCGGCCGTCACCCGCTCGCTGGTCGCCCCGCCGCCGACATCGAGGAAGTTCGCGGGCTCACCGCCGTGCAGCTTGATGAGGTCCATGGTCGCCATGGCGAGTCCGGCGCCGTTCACCATGCAGGCGATGTCGCCGTCGAGGGAGACGTAATTGAGCTCGTGCTCGCTCGCGCGGCGCTCCATCGGATCTTCCTGGCTCGCATCGCGGAGCGCGGCGAGCTCGGGGTGGCGGAAGATCGCATTGGCATCGATGTTGATCTTGGCATCGAGGGCGAGGAGCTTGCCTTCCTTCGTGAGGATCAGCGGATTCACCTCGACCAGGCTCGCGTCCTCCTCGAGATACAGCCGGTAGAGCGCGCTCGCGATCGACTGGAACTGCGCCGCCTGCGCCCCCTTCAGTCCGAGCCCGAAGGCGAGCTCCCGCGCCTGGTACGGCGAGAGTCCCGCGGCCGGATGCACCGTGACCGCGAGTATCCGCTCCGGGGTCTTCTGCGCGACTTCCTCGATCTCCATGCCGCCGGCGGAGGAGGCGATGAGCGCGATTCGCCCGCGCTCGCGGTTCAGCGTGAGCGACAGGTAGATCTCCCGCTCGATCTGCGAGCCCTGCTCGACGTACACCCGCTCGACCGGCAACCCCTCGGGCCCGGTCTGCTTCGTTCTGAGGCGCGTGCCGAGCATCGCGGCCGCGGCCTCGCGCACCGTCTTCGCATCGCGTGCGAGCCTGACGCCGCCCGCCTTGCCGCGGCCGCCGGCGTGCACCTGAGCCTTGACCACCCAGACCGCGCCGCCGAGCGCCTCGGCCGCGCTCGCGGCCTCATCGGCGCTGGCGGCGACCTTGCCGGCGGGCACCGGGATGCCGTATTTCCTGAAGATCTCTTTGGCTTGGTATTCGTGCAGATTCATCGTTCGCGACCTTCGACGTGGGACCGGAAGCGTGAACCCGTCATTTTGCTCAAAAAGCGCAACCGCTGCCAGCGCCGAGGCCGCGCTGCGAACCGCATCGCGTCTCCTGCCGCGCCGGAGATGCTAGAGTCGCGGCCGTCCCACCCCCGCGCCCGAGCCCCCGAGCCGCCGAAGTCCATGCCGGCCCCCGTCTCCACCTCGACACCCGCCCCCGCCGATCTCGCCTGGCGGGTCGTCGGTCTGCTCAATCTCTACCGCCTGCTCGTGCCGGTGGCCCTGGTGTGCGCCCTGTGGGCGTCCTCGCAGACGCCCATGATGGTGCCGCACCCGAGCCTGTTTCTCTCCGCCTGTGTGATGTACTTCACGGCCGCGGTGCTGCTGATCATCGCCCGCCGCCTGCGCTGGTCGACGCTGCGCATCGTCGCGCTCGTGAATTCGGTGGTCGATTCGACGGCCGTGGCGCTCATTCTCTATGCGAGCGGCGGCGTCACGAGCGGCTTCGGCATTCTGCTCGTGCTGCCGGTGCTCGCCATGGCGATCCTCGCCGAGCTCCGCGACGCCTTTCTGATCGCCGCGGTGGCCGCGCTCGCGGTGCTGCTGCAGCAGTTCTTCGTCGGTCTCGAGTCGCCGGTGCACTTCACCGACTACACCACCGCCGGGGTCCTCGGCGCGGTGCTGTTCACGATCGCGCTCGCGGCCTGGCTGCTCGCCAACCGGATTCGCGAGAGCGAGGCAACGCTGCGGCGCCAGGAGATCGATCTCGAGAATCTCGCGCAGCTTTCGCAGTACATCGTGCAGCACCTGCGCGAGAGCATCCTCGTGATCGATTCGCAGGATCGCATCCGCCTGATCAACGAGTCGGCCGCGCAGATGCTGGGCGACGGCAAGGCCTTCCCCGATGCGCTGCTCGGGGAGGTGTCCCCGAGGCTGCTGTATCTGCTCGAGCGCTGGCGCCAGAGCACCGGCGACACCGGGATCTTCCCGCGCACCGAGCAGACCTTCGTCGGCGCCGACGGCGCGCAGGTGCTGCGCGCGCACTTCGCGCCGCTTGGCACGGCGAGCCCGGGGCCGGTGTTGATCTTCCTCGAGGACACGGGTCTCATCGCCGAGAAGGTGCAGCAGTCGAAGCTCGCCGCGCTCGGCCGCTTGAGCGCCAGCATCGCGCACGAGATCAGGAACCCCGTCGGCGCCATGAGTCACGCCGGACAGCTGCTCGCCGAGTCCCCCCACCTCGCCGGGGAGGACCGGCGCCTGACCGAGATCATCCGCAGCAACGCCGACCGGGTGAGCGGCATCATCGACAGCGTCCTGCGGCTCTCGCGCCGCGAGGGCGCGCAGGCCGAGCGGCTGCCGCTTCTCACCTGGAGCGAGGAATTCCACGAGGAGTTCTGCGACACCATGCAGTGCGCGCACGAGCGGCTCGCGATCAGCGGGCCGGCGGCGGAGATCGAGGTGCGATTCGATCCGAGTCAGTTGCGCCAGATCGTGTGGAATCTCTGCGAGAATGCGCTGCGCCACGCCTTCGCCGGGCGCCCGGACGAGGCGATCGAGATGCGCTGCGGCCGGCTCGCCACGAGCGGCCGGCCCTACCTCGAGGTGGCCGACCGCGGACCCGGGGTGCCTCCGGAGCACCAGGAGCGCATCTTCGAGCCCTTCTTCAGCGGCGGTCGCGGCACGGGACTCGGCCTGTTCCTGGCGCGCGAGCTCGCCCAGGCGAACGGCGCCACGCTGCTCTATGAGCCGCGTCACAGCGGCGGCAGCATTTTTCGGCTGGTATTCGCCGATCCGCGGCGATGGGAGATCGGGCTGTGAGCGCGCTCGCGACAGGGACACGAACCACCGAGGCCGAACGGCCCCTGGTCCTCATCGTCGATGACGAGCCGGATCTGCTCGAGCTCGTCAGTCTCACCTTGAGCCGCATGAGCCTGCGCACCCGCACCGCGCCGGACCTCGCCACCGCCCGCCGGCTGCTGAAGAGCGAGAGCTTCGATCTGTGTCTCACCGACATGCGCCTGCCCGACGGCGACGGTCTCGACCTCGTGGCCTGGATCCAGGAGAACCGCGCCGCGGTGCCCGTCGCGGTGATCACCGCTCACGGCAACGTCGAGTCCGCCGTGCGCGCGCTGAAGCTCGGCGCGTTCGATTTCGTCTCCAAGCCGCTCGATCTCGGCGTGCTGCGCAAGCTCGTCGGCAGCGCGATCCGCCTCGGCACGGGCTCGCCCGATGAGCCCGCGGAGCCCGACCGGGCACGGCTTCTCGGCCGCTCGGCCGTGATGGAGCAGCTGCGCGAGATGATCGCGCGAGTCTCGCGCAGCCAGGCCCCGGTGCACATCTTCGGCGAGTCGGGCACCGGCAAGGAGCTCGTCGCCCGCATGATCCACGAGTCCGGCGCGCGCCGGGACGGCCCGTTCGTCGCGGTCAACTGCGGCGCCATTCCGACGGAGCTCATGGAAAGCGAGCTCTTCGGCCACAAGCGCGGCAGCTTCACGGGCGCCGTCGCGGACAAGCCGGGCCTGGTGCAGAGCGCCGAGGGCGGCACGCTCTTTCTCGACGAGGTGGCGGATCTGCCGCTGCACATGCAGGTCAAGCTCCTGCGCGTCGTGCAGGAGAAGACGGTCCGGCCGGTCGGGGAGTCCCGGGAGGAAAGCGTCGACGTGCGCATCCTCTCCGCCACGCACAAGAATCTCGCCGAGCTGGTCGCGCAGGGCCTGTTTCGCGAGGATCTGTTCTACCGCATCAACGTCATCGAGCTGCGCGTGCCGGCGCTGCGCGAGCGGCAGGAGGACATCCCCGAGCTCGCCTCGGCGATCCTCGCCCGGCTCGGCCGGCGCATGGGCGCGACGCCGCCGCAGATCGCCGCGGATGCGCTCGCGCTGCTCGCCGGATACCCCTTCCCCGGAAACGTGCGCGAGCTCGAGAACGTGCTCGAGCGCGCGCTCACGCTGTGCGTGGGCGGGGTGATCGGCGCCGAGCACATCAGGTTGCGCTCGGCGGCGCGCACGGGGGAGCCGGTCGCGGCGGCCGCGGCCGTCGAGGGTGCCGCGCTCGGGGAGCACCTGGAAGGCATCGAGCGCGATGCCATCGTGAAGGCGCTCGAGAAGACCCGCTACAACAAGACCGCCGCCGCGAAGCTTCTCGGGATGAGCTTCCGCGCGCTGCGCTACCGGATCAAGAAGCTCGGGATCGAGTAGCCCAGACTCCCCGTGAGGGCCGCAAGCCGCGACTGACCTGCTGGCGGCGGCAACGTCCAACGCAGGAACGCAACCGAGGAGTCAGCCGGACAAAGACTGCAGCTCGAGCAGCGCACCGATGTGCTTCCTGTAATTGCGCCAGCGGCCCACCGAGTGCGCGTAGATGGGCTGGCGAACCTGCCATTTGCTGGCGGTCCCCACGGCGCGCGGGGTTCGATGGTATTCGAGACAGCGCGGGTCCCACGGCAGGCCGATGAACTCGATGATTCGGCGGCTCCACTTCTGCGGCTCCGCCACCAGCTCGGCATAGGGCACTTCGAGCAGAGTCCCGGGCGGAAGCGCCCGGCGCCAGTGCTCCATCAGGCGATGATGCTCGCGGTAGTAGTGCGCGAGGTCCGACAGGTCCATGGTGAAGTTCGCCGCGCTGGAGAAGTCCTGGAAATAGCACGACAGGCAGGTGTCGAGCGGGTCGCGGCTCGTATACACGATACGCGCGCGCGGAAGCGCCAGGTGAATGAGGCCGAGGTGCTTCGCGTTGAACAGCGACTTGTCCACGACCCGGGCCGCATCCGCCGAATGGCGCGCGAGCTCGCGCAGGTACGAATCCGCCAGCCGGCGCGCCAGCGGCTCATCGGGCGGCGCATCGCGCAGCGTCCGCTCATGCCGCCGCGACGCCTCGCTCCAGAATTCGAGCTCGCCCGCTCCGAACGCGTCCGGGTGCGAGGCGATGATCTGCTCCACCAGGGAGCTGCCCGAGCGCATCATGCCGGCGACGAATACCGGCCTCGATGAGTCGCTCGCGCCCTCCGCCGGCCGCGCGAGGCGCTCGCTCGTGTAGATGCGGATCATGGCATCGACGAAAGCCGCCGTCGCCGCGCGATCGTAAGGCGGCACCAGACGCCGGGTGAACGCGTTGCCGCGCTCGTACTCCTCGAACGCCCGCGAATACTGCCCGAGGTCGTCGAAATACTTCCCCAGTGCGAAGCGCAGCCTCGACTCCTCGAAAGCCGACACCCCGGATGCGAGCGTCCGCTGCACGCCCTCGAGCCAGTCGCCGTCCGCTGCCGTCATCCGCCGCTGGCCCGCGAGCTGCGCCCAGGCCGCGGATTTCAGCGGATCGCTCTCGAGCGCGGCTCGATAGCGCCGTTCCGCCTCCGCGAACCGGCCCTCGGCGGCCTCCAGATCCCCGAGTGCGCAGAGCGCGCTCGCGTTGCGCGGTTGCGCCTGGAGCGCCTGCTCGAAGCGGTCGCGGGCCTCGGCGCGCTCCCCGCGCAGCACGAGCACCACTCCGAGCGCCACCCGGGCCTCCGGATTGGCCGGGTCGTGCTTGACCGCGCGGCGCAGCGCGACTTCCGCCGCCGGGAACTGGCCCTTCCACTGCAGCAGGACGCCCAGCATGAAATGCGCATCGGCGCAGTCGGGCTTGATGTCGGCCGCGCGGCGATACGCCTGCTCCGCCTCGTCATACCGGCCGAG
>JAKAZP010000094.1 GCA_021815905.1 Pseudomonadota bacterium
GCGAGACCGCCACGTTCGAGATCCGCGTAGGCGACAAGGTGATCGTGGAGGAAGGCCGCCGGATCACCGCCCGCCACGTGCGCCAGCTCGAGGACGCCAAGGTCACGCGGCTGCGCGTGCCGCGCGAGTACGTCTACGGGAAAGTCCTCGCGCACGACGTGGTCAACACCGATACCGGCGAGATCCTCGCCAGGGCGAACGAGGTGCTGACCGCCGCCTCGGTCGAGAAGCTGATCGAGGCCGGGATCGCCCAGATCCAGACCCTGTTCGTCAACGATCTCGATCGCGGCCCGTACATCTCCGACACGCTGCGCATCGATCCCACCAAGACGCGCCTCGAGGCGCTGGTCGAGATCTACCGCATGATGCGCCCCGGGGAGCCCCCGACCAAGGACGCGGCGGAGAACCTGTTCGCGAACCTGTTCTTCAACGGCGAGCGCTATGACCTCTCGGCCGTCGGGCGCATGAAGTTCAACCGCCGCGTCGGACGCCAGGAGATCACCGGTTCCGGCATCCTCTACGATCACAAGTACTTCAGCGCGCGCACGGACGAGAACTCCAAGCGCATGGTCGGGAAGTTCGGCGAGACCTCCGACATCATCGACGTGCTGAAGGTGCTGATCGACATCAGGAACGGCAACGGGCAGGTCGACGACATCGACCACCTGGGCAACCGCCGCGTGCGCAGCGTCGGCGAAATGGCGGAGAACGCCTTCCGCGTCGGCCTGGTGCGCGTCGAGCGCGCCGTGAAGGAGCGCCTGACGATCGCCGAGACCGAGCCGCTGATGCCGCAGGAGATGATCAACGCCAAGCCGGTCGCCGCGGCCGTCAAGGAGTTCTTCGGCTCCTCCCAGCTCTCGCAGTTCATGGATCAGAACAACCCGCTGTCCGAGGTCACGCACAAGCGCCGCGTCTCGGCGCTCGGCCCGGGCGGTCTCACGCGCGAGCGCGCCGGATTCGAGGTGCGCGACGTGCACCCGACCCATTACGGGCGCGTCTGCCCGATCGAGACGCCGGAAGGGCCGAACATCGGCCTGATCAACTCGCTCGCGGTCTACGCCCGCACCAACCAGTACGGCTTTCTCGAGACCCCTTACCGGCGAGTCGAGGGCGGCCGCGTGACCGACCGCATCGACTACCTGTCGGCGATCGAGGAGGGCGACTTCGCGATCGCGCAGGCGAACGCGAGCATCGGCCCGAAGGGGGAGCTGGTCGACGAGCTGGTCTCGTGCCGCTTCCAGAACGAGTTCACGCTCATGCCGCGCGAGCGCATCAACTACATGGACGTGAGCCCGAAGCAGATCGTCTCGGTCGCCGCTTCGCTCATCCCCTTCCTCGAGCACGACGACGCCAACCGCGCGCTCATGGGCTCGAACATGCAGCGTCAGGCGGTGCCGACGCTGCGCTCGGAGACTCCGCTCGTGGGCACCGGCATGGAGCGTCCGGTGGCGATCGACTCCGGCGTGACCGTGGTCGCAAAGCGCGGCGGCACCGTCGATTCCGTCGACGCCTCGCGCATCGTGGTGCGGGTCAACGACGAGGAGACCACGGCCGGCGAGCCGGGCGTGGACATCTACAACCTCACGAAGTACACGCGCTCGAACCAGAACACCTGCATCAACCAGCGCCCGCTGGTCAACGCGGGCGATGTGATCGCGCGCGGGGACGTGCTCGCGGACGGTCCTTCGACGCACCTCGGCGAGCTCGCGCTCGGGCAGAACCTGCTGGTCGCGTTCATGCCCTGGAACGGCTACAACTTCGAGGACTCGATCCTCATCTCCGAGCGGGTCGTGCAGGAGGATCGCTTCACGACGATCCACATCGAGGAGCTCACCTGCGTCGCGCGCGACACGAAGCTCGGGCCCGAGGAGATCACGGCGGACATTCCCAACGTCGGCGACGCGGCGCTCGGCAAGCTCGATGAGGCGGGCATCGCCTACATCGGCGCGGAAGTGAAGGCCGGCGACATCCTGGTCGGCAAGGTCACTCCCAAGGGCGAGACTCAGCTCACGCCCGAGGAGAAGCTGCTGCGCGCGATCTTCGGCGAGAAGGCCTCCGACGTCAAAGACACGAGCCTGCGCGTGCCGCCCGGCATGGACGGCACCGTGATCGACGTGCGCGTGTTCACGCGTGACGGCGTGGAGAAGGATGTCCGCGCGCTCTCGATCGAGAAGGCGGAGATCGAGCGGGTGCGCAAGGACTTCGCCGATCAGCAGCGCATCCTGGAGGAGGATCTGTTCCTGCGCGTGCGCGACACGCTGGTCGGCCAGACCGTCGCCGGCGGCCCGAGGAAGCTCAAGGCGGGCACGAGAGTGACCGCCGAGTACCTCGATGAGCTGGCGCGCGAGGAATGGTTCGAGATCCGCCTGGAGGACGAGAGCGCCAACTCGCAGCTCGAGCAGACCTCCGAGCGCCTCAAGGCCCAGCGCAAGGCGTTCGAGAAGCGCCTGGAGGACAAGAAGGCCAAGATCACCGCGGGCGATGATCTCGCGCCGGGCGTGCTCAAGATGGTCAAGGTCTACCTCGCGGTGAAGCGCCGCGTGCAGCCCGGCGACAAGATGGCCGGCCGCCACGGCAACAAGGGCGTCATCTCGACCATCGTCCCGGTCGAGGACATGCCGTACCTCGAGGACGGCACCCCGGTCGACATCGTGCTCAATCCGCTCGGCGTGCCCTCGCGCATGAACGTCGGCCAGGTGCTCGAGACGCACCTCGGCTGGGCGGCGAAGGGGGTGGGCCTGAAGATCGGACGGATGCTCGAGCAGCAGAACACGCTCACGGAGCTGCGCTCCTTCCTCAAGCAGGTCTACAACGAGACCGGCGGACAGAAGGAGGACGTCGATTCGCTCGGGGACCAGGAGCTGGTCGAGCTCGCGCGCAACCTCTCGCACGGCGTGCCCATGGCGACGCCGGTGTTCGACGGGGCGAGCGAGCGGGAGATCAAGCGGATGCTCGAGCTCGCCGACCTGCCGACCAGCGGACAGACCTATCTGTTCGACGGCCGCACCGGCGAGCGCTTCGAGCGCTCGGTCACCGTCGGTTACATGTACATGCTCAAGCTCAACCACCTGGTCGACGACAAGATGCACGCGCGCTCGACGGGACCCTACAGCCTGGTCACCCAGCAGCCGCTCGGGGGCAAGGCGCAGTTCGGCGGCCAGCGCTTCGGCGAGATGGAGGTATGGGCGCTCGAGGCCTACGGCGCTTCCTACACGCTGCAGGAGATGCTGACGGTGAAATCCGACGACGTGAACGGCCGCACCAAGATGTACAAGAACATCGTGGACGGCAATCACCAGATGGATGCGGGCATGCCCGAGTCCTTCAACGTGCTCGTCAAGGAGATCCGCTCGCTCGGCATCAACATGGAGCTGGAGCAGGATTAAGTGCCCAGAGTGACTTTCCTGATTGGCCTCGCAGCCAGGGGAAACTGATGAAAGATCTATTGAAGCTTTTCAAGCAGCACGCGCCGGTCGAGCAGTTCGATTCGATCAAGATCGGGCTCGCCTCGCCGGAGATGATCCGTGCCTGGTCCTACGGCGAGGTGAAGAAGCCGGAGACCATCAACTACCGTACGTTCAAGCCCGAGCGGGACGGCCTGTTCTGCGCCAAGATCTTCGGGCCGGTGAAGGACTACGAGTGCCTCTGCGGCAAGTACAAGCGCTTGAAGCACCGCGGCGTGGTCTGCGAGAAGTGCGGCGTCGAGGTGACGCAGTCGAAGGTGCGCCGCGAGCGCATGGGCCACATCGAGCTCGCGAGCCCCACGGCGCACATCTGGTTCCTGAAGTCGCTCCCCTCCCGCATCGGACTCATGCTCGACATGACGCTGCGCGAGATCGAGCGGGTGCTCTATTTCGAGGCCTTCGTGGTCATCGATCCGGGCATGACGCCGCTCACCCGCGGACAGCTGCTCACCGACGAGATGTATCTCGAGGCGATCGAGGAGCACGGCGACGAGTTCGACGCGCGCATGGGCGCGGAAGCGGTGTACGAGCTGCTGCGCACCATCGACCTGCAGGCGGAGATGGCCAAGGTGCGCGAGGAGATGGCCGGCACCTCCTCGGAGACCAAGCTCAAGCGCCTGTCCAAGCGGCTGAAGCTGATCGAGTCGTTCATCGAGTCGGGCAACAAGCCCGAGTGGATGGTGATGACCGTGCTGCCGGTGCTGCCGCCGGACCTGCGGCCGCTGGTGCCGCTCGATGGCGGGCGGTTCGCGACCTCCGATCTCAACGACCTCTATCGCCGCGTCATCAATCGCAACAACCGACTGCGCCGGCTCCTCGAGCTCAACGCGCCCGACATCATCGTGCGCAACGAGAAGCGCATGCTGCAGGAGGCGGTCGACGCCCTGCTCGACAACGGCCGCAGGGGCCGCGCGATCACGGGCACCAACAAGCGGCCGCTGAAGTCCCTTGCCGACATGATCAAGGGCAAGCAGGGGCGCTTCCGCCAGAACCTGCTCGGCAAGCGCGTCGACTACTCGGGCCGCTCGGTCATCGTGGTCGGCCCGCAGCTGCGGCTGCATCAGTGCGGCCTGCCGAAGAAGATGGCGCTCGAGCTCTTCAAGCCCTTCATCTTCCAGAAGCTGCAGCTGCGCGGCGAGGCTTCGACCATCAAGGCGGCCAAGCGCCTGGTCGAGCGCGAGGGGCCCGAAGTGTGGGATATCCTCGAGGAGGTGATCCGCGAGCACCCGGTGCTGCTCAACCGCGCGCCGACCCTGCATCGGCTCGGCATCCAGGCGTTCGAGCCGCAGCTCGTCGAGGGCAAGGCGATCCAGCTGCACCCGCTCGTCTGCACCGCCTTCAACGCCGATTTCGACGGCGACCAGATGGCGGTGCACGTGCCGCTGTCCCTCGAGGCGCAGCTCGAGGCGCGGGCGCTCATGATGTCGTCCAACAACATCCTGCTGCCGGCGAACGGCGACCCGATCATCGTGCCGTCCCAGGACGTCGTGCTCGGGCTCTACTACATGACGCGCGAGCGCATCGGCGCCCGCGGCGAAAGCATGCGCTTCGCCGACGTGCACGAGGTTCACCGGGCTTACGAGAGCCGCATGGTGGATCTGCAGGCGAAGGTGCGCGTGCGCATTCGCGAGCACCTGCCGGTCGCGGGCGGCCAGATGGAGGAGAAGGGGCGCATCGTCGACACGACCGTCGGGCGCGCGCTGCTCTTCGAGATCCTGCCGAAGGGACTGTCCTTCGATCTCATCAACCAGGACATGACGAAGAAGGCCATCTCCGCGACCATCAACGCCTGCTACCGGGCGCTTGGCCAGAAGGAGACGGTGATCTTCGCCGATCAGCTGATGTACACCGGCTTCCATTACGCGACGCGCGCCGGGGTGTCCTTCGGCATCGACGACATCGTCATTCCGGAGCAGAAGACCCGCATCGTCGCCAACGCCGACCGCGAGGTGAAGGAGATCCAGGACCAGTACTCCTCGGGCCTGGTGACCAACGGCGAGCGCTACAACAAGGTGGTCGACATCTGGTCGCGCGCTAACGATCAGGTGGCGAAGGCCATGATGGAGAAGCTCGGGAGCGAGGAGGTGCAGGACGCCAAGGGCCACACGGCCCGGCAGAAGTCCTTCAATTCCATCTTCATGATGGCCGATTCGGGGGCGCGCGGCTCGGCCGCCCAGATCCGTCAGCTCGCCGGCATGCGCGGTCTGATGGCCAAGCCCGACGGCTCGATCATCGAGACCCCGATCACGGCCAACTTCCGCGAAGGCCTCAACGTTCTGCAGTACTTCATCTCGACGCACGGCGCCCGCAAGGGCCTCGCGGACACCGCGCTGAAGACGGCCAATTCCGGCTATCTCACGCGGCGGCTGGTCGATGTGGCCCAGGACCTGGTGGTCACGGAGCCCGATTGCGGAACCTCCAACGGGCTCGCGATGGCGCCGCTCGTCGAGGGCGGCGACGTGGTGGAAGCGCTCGGCGAGCGCGTTCTCGGACGGGTGCTGGCGGATGACATCATGAAGCCCGGCAGCGAGGAGGTGCTGATCGCGAACGGGACGCTGCTCGATGAGAAGCTGGTGCGCCGCCTCGAGCACGAGGGCGTCGACCAGATCGAGGTCCGCTCCCCCATCACCTGCGAGACCCGCTACGGCGTGTGCGCGCAGTGCTACGGCCGCGATCTCGGCCGGGGCCGGATCATCAGCATCGGCGAGGCCGTGGGCGTCATCGCGGCGCAGTCGATCGGCGAGCCGGGAACCCAGCTCACCATGCGTACCTTCCACATCGGCGGCGCGGCCTCGCGGGCCGCGGCGGCGAGCAGCGTGGAGGTGCGCAACAAGGGCCTGGTGCGCTTCCATCACATCAAGACCGTGCAGCACGAGAAGGGACATCTGGTGGCCGTCTCCCGCTCCGGGGAGATCGGCGTGGTCGATGACTTCGGCCGCGAGCGCGAGCGCTACAAGATTCCCTACGGCGCGATGATCAGCGTCAAGGAAGGCGACCAGGTCGCGGCCGGACAGGTCGTGGCCACGTGGGATCCGCACACGCACCCGGTCGTCACCGAGGTCGCCGGCTTCGTGAAGTTCCAGGACTTCATCGACGGCCTCACCGTCACCACTCAGGTGGACGAGGTCACCGGGCTCTCGAGCACGGTGGTGCTCGACACCAAGCAGCGCGGCGGCAAGGACCTGCGCGCCACCGTCAAGCTGGTCAACAACAAGGGCAAGGAGGTGACGTTCGCCAACACGGAGATTCCGGCGGTGTACTCGCTCCCCGCGGGCGCGTTCGTCGCGCTCGAGGACGGCGCGCGGGTATCGGTCGGGGACGTCATCGCCCGCATTCCGCAGGAGTCTTCGAAGACCCGTGACATCACCGGCGGCCTGCCGCGGGTCGCGGACCTGTTCGAGGCGCGCAAGCCCAAGGACCCGGCGATCCTCGCCGAGAAATCGGGCACCGTCAGCTTCGGCAAGGAGACCAAGGGCAAGCGGCGCCTCATCATCACGAGCGACGACGGCGAGAAGTACGAGGAGCTGATTCCGAAGTGGCGCCAGCTCAACGTCTTCGAGGGCGAGACGGTCGAGCGCGGCGAGGTCATCGCCGACGGCGAGCCGAACCCGCACGACATCCTGCGGTTGCAGGGCGTCGAGGCGCTGGCGAATTACCTCGTGCGCGAGATCCAGGACGTCTACCGCCTGCAGGGCGTGAAGATCAACGACAAGCACATCGAGGTGATCATCCGGCAGATGCTGCGCAAGACCGAGGTGCAGTCCTCGGGCGAGACCTCGCTGCTGCGCGGCGAGCAGCTCGACCACGCGCGCGCCCTCGCCATCAACGATCGCGCGCAGCAGGATGGCAAGCAGGCGGCCGTTCTGCAGCCGGTGCTGCTCGGCATCACCAAGGCCTCGCTCGCGACCGAATCGTTCATCTCCGCGGCCTCCTTCCAGGAGACCACCCGCGTGCTCACCGAAGCGGCGGTTCGCGGGCTGAAGGACGACCTGCGCGGCCTGAAGGAGAACGTCATCGTCGGACGGCTGATCCCGGCCGGGACCGGCTTCGCGACCCACGCCTCGCGTCGACGCAAGACCGAGGGTGCCGAGCACCGCAGCTTCATGGACGTGGGCGGCGGCATGCAGGACGCCGAGGAGTCGAGCGGAGTGGGCGAGGAGTCCGAGAGCACGGCCACCTGAGCGGGCCCGCCGTCGGCGACCGTGAACGGGCCGGTGGGCGCGAAAGCGCGCACCGGCCCTTGTTCTTGGGTGCAGCGGTCGAATGCCGGGGGTAACGGAGCGGCCGTTCCTGGGTGACCGCCGTTCCTACCGGTCGCCCTTCGCAAGGACCGTGGAGGATTTCCGGGTTCCCGTGCCCGTGCGCCGGTTCCGGGCGGCGAGCCGCCGGCCGCCGAAGGCCGTGACCGACCAGAGGCACTGGAACACGAGCCAGACGAGCGCCGCGAAGGCGAGCGCGAACACGATCGCCTCGGCCGACAGACCGAAAGTCGGCACCCAGTCGGCGAGCGTCGCCCGGACCACGCCGGGATCCGGGTGCACGGCGAGGTAGGCGGCCTGCTGGAAGAGGCTGCCGTGCAGCGCCGCGACTTCGGCCTGCAGCCGTTGTACCGAGGTGACGAGGGCATCGATCGCCGCGCCCTCGGAGTGGAATGCCGGATCCCGGCTCGCCAGGTGGTACTCGATCAGCTGATGCAGGTCGCCGCGGAAGAAGCGGTCGGCGATCTGCTGCCAGGGCGCGAGGTCGATGCGAGCCTGATCGAGCCGGCCGCCGAGACGCTGGCGATACTGGGCGATGAACCCCGGGACGAGCCCGCCGGCAACGACCGCGCCGATGAGCAGCAGCCGGTCCACGAGCCCTCGCACGAATGACATAATCCACTCCGTTGGCGACTCGCCCCAGAGCTTATCCGCCGACACGCCTGCCCGGCTACGAAGGGGTCGTCAG
>JAKAZP010000095.1 GCA_021815905.1 Pseudomonadota bacterium
TCGACCGCGGAGCTCTACGGCGCCTTGTTCTCGCGCCTGCTCGAGCTCGATCTGGTCAGGCGCAAGGACCTCGTGATCGTCACCAAGGGCGAGCTTTCGGGAGTGCAGGGCGGCACCAACTCGCTGCAGATTCTCGAGGTGGCATAACAGCCCCCGGGAGCCTGCGGGCGACGCCGCCAACCGGGACCGCGCGCGACGCGGATCACACTTCGCGCCGGTGCGGGCTCGGGCGCTGGCCGAGCCGGATCGCGGCTTGTATCCTGCTTGGGCGCCCCCATGGCGCATACGATGGACGCCCGCGTCGAACCCGCAACAAGAGCGCCGGCACGGCCGAACATCGGCCTGGTGCTGACCGGCGGCGGTGCGCGCTCGGCCTATCAGGTCGGCGTGCTCCTCGCCCTCACCGAGCTGCTGCCGCGCGCGCGCAATCCGTTCCAGGTCATCGTCGGCACATCGGCCGGCGCGGTCGCCGCGAGCGTGCTCGCGGCCGAGGCGCACCACTGGCGCCGCGCCGTCGAAGGACTCGAGCGGGTCTGGGCCAATTTCCGCACCGGGCAGGTGTTTCGCGCCGATCCCGGACAGATGCTGCGCTCGGGCGTGCACTGGCTGTTGGCGCTGCTTTCCGGCGGTCTCGTTCTCTCACCCCCCAGGGCGCTGCTGGACAACGCTCCGCTGCGCGAGCTGCTCGGGCAGAACCTCGATTGCGCAGGCATCCGCCGCAGCATCGCGCGCGGTCACCTGCGGGCATTCGCGCTCTGCGCGACGAGCTACGCGACGGGGCAGTCGGTCGCATTCTTCGACGGCACCGCGCCGACGGCGGAGTGGACGCGCTCGCAGCGCATCGGTCGCCGGACCGAGCTCACGCTCGATCATCTGATGGCGAGCGCCGCCATACCGCTGCTGTTCCCTCCGATGCGGATCGGCAGGGAATATTTCGGCGACGGCGCCATGCGTCAGCTCAATCCTCTGAGTCCGGCCATTCACCTGGGGGCCGATCGTCTGCTGATCATCGGCGTGCGGGAGCGTCGGGCGGCGGGGGTCGCGGGCGCGGCCACGCGGCTCGCGATGCCGACGCCGGGGGAAGTGCTCGGGTACATGCTCGATACCCTGTTCACGGATCAGATCTACGGCGATCTCGAGCAGATCGAGCGCATCAACCAGCTGGTCGAGGCATCCCCGTCGGCCGCACCGGGGCTGCGTCACGTGACCACGCTGATGTTGGCCCCGAGCATCGACCCGAACGTGATCGCGGCGCGGCACGCCGGCGAGATGCCGCTCGGCCTGCGGGCGCTGCTCAGGGTGATCGGGGGACGCGACGAGTCGGGATACCAGCTCGCGAGCTATCTCACCTTCGAGGCGGGCTACACCCGCGCGCTGATAGAGCTCGGCTACCGGGATGCCATGGAGGCGGGACCGGCGCTGCTCGCCTTCATGGGCGGCGAGGCGCTGCCTCAGGCCGCGTTGAGCGCCGCCCCGGCGGTGCAGAGCTCTTGAGCCTGCGCAGGCCCCGGGTCAGGGCCGGCGCTCGCTCTCGGGGGAACCCTGCGGATCCTGCCCCGGGCGCATGGCCATGCCCGTGTGCCGGCCGGAGACGTTGGCAAAGTCCCGGGAGAACTCCGCCGTCAGACGATCCACGATGTAGACGGAGCGGTGCTGCCCGCCGGTACAGCCGACCGCCACCGTCAGGTAGCCCCGATTGCTCGCGCGGTACTCGGGAAGGCGGGCGCGAATGAAGCGGGAGATGTCCTCGATCAGCGTGGCGACATCGGTCTGTCCCTCGAGGAAGCGGACGACCGCCGCGTCGCGTCCCGTCAGCTGGCGCAGCGAGGGCTCCCAGTAAGGATTCGGCAGCGAGCGCGCGTCGAACACGAAGTCGGCGCCTCCCGGGATGCCGCTCTTGAAGCCGAAGCTCTCGAAAGTGATCGAGAGGCCGCCGGCGCTCGGCTCCTCCAGCCGCTGGCGTATCAGGGCTCTGAGGGCGTGCACTCCCATGCGCGAGGTGTCGATCACCACGTCGGCGGCGTACACGATCGGCTCGAGGAGCTGGCGCTCCAGCGCCATGGCGGCCCGCAGGTCGATGTCACGACGGCTCATCGGGTGCTTGCGCCGGGTCTCGGCGAAGCGTCGCAACAGCTCCTCGTCCGTCGCCGTCAGGAAAATGACTTCGCAGCCGATGCCGCTGCGGCGCAGCTCGTCGATGAGCTGCGGCACCGTGGCGATCTCCGCCGCGGTGTTGCGCGCATCGAGCCCGACCGCCGCGCGCTCGTAGGTGGGCTCGGGACTGCGCACCGCGTGCGAGATGAACGGCTTCAGCAGCGCTGCGGGAATGTTGTCGATGCAGTAGAAGCCGAGATCCTCGAGCATGTGCAGAGCCACGCTCTTGCCCGAGCCCGACAGGCCGCTGAGGACGATGATGCGCACGGCGCCGGCCGGACTAGGGGTCTGCCGGACCCCTCATGGCGGGAGCGCGGGGCGGCCGCGGCAGGCTCGCGATGGATCGGGCAGGCTGCACGTCAGGCCCGCAGCGCGCGGCCCTCCACGGCATGGTGGTCGGTCAGCTTTTCCTTGTGCTTCTTGATGCAGCGGTCGAGCTTGTCCGCGAGCAGATCGATCGCGGCGTACATATCCTCCTCCGTGGCGTCGGCGTGAATCGAGCTGCCGCTCACGTGCAGCGTGGCCTCGGCCTTCTGGCGCAGCTTCTCCACCGTCAGGACGCAGTGCATGTCGATCACCTGCTCGAAGTGCCGTCCGATGCGCTCCATCTTCTTCTCGAGATACCCCCGCAGGGCGGCGGTGACCTCGACATGGTGGCCGGTGACGTTGAGCTGCATATGCGTCTCCTTTCACGTTCTGTGTCTGGTTCGAATCACATCTGTTTCGAGCCTGCGCGGCGGCGCTCGTTCGATGGCGGAATGCTCATCGCCTCGCGGTACTTGGCGATGGTGCGGCGCGCGACCGGAATGCCCTCCGCCGACAGCAGCCCCGCGATGCGCCCGTCGCTGAGCGGCGCGTCCGCATCCTCCTCCTTGACCAGCTTCCTGATCTTGGCGCGAATCGCGGTCGAGGAGGTGCCGGAGCCGTCGGCTCCCTCGACGTGGCTCGAGAAGAAATAGCGCAGCTCGAACACGCCGCGCGGAGTGTGCATGTACTTGCCCGAGGTGACGCGGGAGATGGTGGATTCGTGCATCCCGACCGCCTCGGCGATGTCCTTGAGAATCATCGGCCGCATGTGCTCCTCGCCATGCTCGAGGAACGCCGTCTGGCGCTCGACGATGGAGCGGGCGACCTTGATCAGCGTCTCGTGGCGGATCTCCAGGCTCTTCAGCAGCCAGCGCGCCTCCTGCAACTGGGCGCGCATGGTGGCGTGGCTCGCGGTGCGGCCGATGAGGCTCGCATAGCTGTGGTTGAGCCTGACGCGCGGCAGCGTCGCGGAGTTGATCTCGACCGCCCAGCCGTGGTCCGTGCGCCGCACGAACACGTCCGGCACCACGTACTCGGGGGCGCCGGGGCTCACCATGGCCCCGGGGCGCGGATGGCAGGCGCGCACCAGCGCCAGCGCGCAGGCGAGATCCTCCTCCGAGGCCCGAAGCTCGCGCTTCAGCAGCGCCAGCTCCCGGCCCGCGACGCGCTCGAGATGATGGCGGGCGATCTCGATCGCCGTGCCGAAGCCGGGTGTGGCCGGGTCGAGCTGACGCAGCTGCAGCTCGATGCACTCCCCGACCGAGCGGGCTCCGACGCCCGGGGGATCGAGCGCCTGGACGCGCTCGAGGACCGAGGCGACCTCGATCGCGTCGCACTCGATTTCGGGCTTGAGCGTGGTCGCGATCTCATCCAGCGGCTCGGTGAGATAGCCGTCGTCGCTCACGGCGTCGACGATTGCCCGGGCGATCGCCCGCGCTCGCGGCTCGAGCTTGGCGAGCTCGAGCTGCCAGAGCAGGTATTCCTGCAGGGATTGCCCGGAGGCGTCGGCGAACTCCTGCTGACGCTCGTCGTCGTCCCCGCTCCAGGGCGCCTCCGCCTGCCCGACATTCTGCTCGCCCCACTCCTCGTCGAGCACCTCGACCTCGCTCTCCTTGGCGCTCTCGCTCTGCTCCGGCGATTCGGCGGGGGTCGCCGTTTCCAGTGCGCCGGGGCTCTCCCCGTCGTCGACGGGCTCGAGCATGACGTTCGTCTCGAGGAGCTCGCGGATGTGGGCCTGAAGCTCGAGGGCGGGAAGCTGCAGGAGCCGGATCGCCTGCTGCAGCTGCGGGGTCATCGTCAATTGCTGACCCAGCTTGAGCTGCAGGGAGGGTTTCAGCATGGCAATACTGATGGCGGCCGGCGCCGTGCTATTTTAAGTCTTTGAAAATTCAAGAATTCAATTCGCCGGTGGAGGCTCTCAGAGCCGAAACGACTCGCCCAAGTACACCTCACGCACTTGGGGGTTGGCAAGGATTTCTTCGGCAGTTCCGGAGGCGATTACCGTCCCCTGGTTCACGATGTACGCGTGGCCGCAGACCCCGAGGGTCTCGCGCACATTATGGTCGGTGATCAGCACCCCGATCCCGCGGCTCGTGAGCTCGCGAATGATGCGCTGAATGTCGAGCACCGAGAGCGGATCGACGCCGGCGAAGGGCTCATCGAGCAGCATGAAGCGGGGCTCGGCCGCGAGCGCCCGGGCGATCTCGACCCGGCGACGCTCCCCGCCCGAGAGCGACAATCCGAGGCTGCGACGCACGTGACCGATGCGAAGCTCCTCGAGCAACTCCTCGAGCCGCTGCTCACGGGCTCCCCGATCGAGATCCCGGCGCGTCTCGAGTATGGAGCGCACGTTGTCCTCGACCGAGAGCTTGCGGAACACCGAGGCTTCCTGCGGCAGGTATCCCAGGCCGAGCTGCGCGCGCCGGTGCACGGGCAACAGCGTGATGTCCTCCTCGCCGAGGAAGATACTGCCGGCATCGCACGGCACGAGTCCGACGATCATGTAGAAGGCGGTGGTCTTGCCGGCACCGTTCGGCCCGAGGAGCCCCACGACCTCGCCACTTCCGACCTCGAGGCTCAGATGCCGGACCACTGTGCGCGATTTGTAGCTCTTCTCGAGCCCGGCGGCCCTCAGTTGCATCATGGAGGGCCCTGCGGCGGGGCTGCGGCGGGTGGCTCCGGGCGCTTGCGTGAGCCGGGAGGCCCCGGCGGCCGGGCCCGTTTCGGGGACGTGGGCTTCGCCTTGTTCGGCCGTGACTGCGGCGTGATCGTGATGTGCACCCGTTGGCTCGAGCCCTTCGCGGTCGCCTGCACCCTCTGCTGGCGGATGTTGTAGACCAGAATCGGCGCGCTCATCTCGTCGTTCCGTCCGTAGGAGAGCCACGCGTCCTTCACCAGGCTCACCGTGCCTTCATCGACATCGTAAATCATCTGATCCGCGTGTCCCCGCGCGATGCCGAGCGAGCCGCGCTGCTGCTCGAATTGCGCGGGGTTGCCGCTCACCGTCGCGCGCGCGATGCGGTCGTTGCGCACTTCGACCGTGGCCACGTCCGAGCGCAGACTCCCGCGCGGCGGCGCGTCGATGCGCACGTCACCCTCGAAGGTCCACTCGCTGTTCTGGACGTTCAACCCCGTGGCGCGCGCCTTCTGCGCGCGCACCTTGATGTTGCCCTGTGTCACGACGATGTTCTCGAAGTCGATGGTGTCGGTCTTGTAATCGACGTTGGAGGAGGCCGCGTCGACGCAGATGGGCTGTTGTGCCGCTCCGGGACGCGGGCACTTGCCGCCGCCGACCCCGCCGGTGGCGAGGCCGGCGGAACCCGAAGTGCCGGCGGGCGAGGTCGGTGCGGCGGGCGGGGAGCTCGCGGGGGCGGCTTGCGAGCCCGGCGCAGGCCCCTGGTCCGGCACGAGGGAGCGGCTCGTCGCGGCCGCACCGGGCCGCGCGGCCGCATGGCCGACGCTCGCCGTGACGAGCAGGAGCCCTGCCAGGAGGGTGCTATTGCGCGCAAATTCCATGTACGGAGGATTTTAGTTGCACTCGCCGGTCCTTCAAATCCGCCACCAGGCCGACGGCATCGAGCCGGCATCCGGGCCAGGCCAGCGTCACCGGCTCGCGCGTCGTCGCGACTTCCGTGCGGGTGTCGTAGCTCAGCTTCTGCGTGCTGATCTCGGCCGGCCCCCGCACATCGGGCGGTGTGCCCGAGAGATGCACGTTCTCCGACAGCTCGACCACGCCCGAATCCCGTCCGAGCCGCCCGTGCGCGGCGCTCGCCGTCCAGTCGCGACCGCTCCCGTCGCGAAAGCGCATCCGGACGTCGGTGAGCTGCACCTGCTTGCCGTTCGGCTCCTGGCGGATCGTGGTGGCGTCGAGGGTGTAGAGGGGTCGGCCGTCCGGGGCGGTCTGGACGAGCGTGGCGTTCCGCGCCGAGTAGCCTTCGTCCCATCCGGAACGCTGCACGGTCGCCGCCGTGGGCGTCTGGCCCTGCTCCCGCGCCAGCATGATCGAGCCGACGATCACGATCACGATGGTGAGGACGGCGAAGATCCTGTAGGTCACTGGGCAGCCGCAATGGCCCGCCGCGCCGCGAGCAGATAGTCGCAGATCTCCCGCACCGCTCCCCGTCCTCCCGGGAGGTCGGTCACGACGTGCGCGGCCCGGCGCGCCTGCGGATGAGCGTCGGCCACGGCGAACGCGAGGCCCGCCTCCTGCATCATCGGGATGTCGGGCACGTCATCGCCCACGCAGGCGCACGCCGACGACGGCAATCCGAGCCGCGCGCACAGCTCACGAAAGGCGAGGAGCTTCTCGCCCACGCCCTGGATCAGGTGGGGGATTCCGAGCTCCTCGCAACGCCGGGTCGTCATCTCCGAGCGGCGGCCGGAGATGACGGCGAGCGCGATTCCGCTCGCCGAAAGCTGCCGGATGCCGACGCCGTCGCGCACGTGGAAGGCCTTGAGCGCCTCGCCAGCCGGCCCGAAATACAGCCGCCCGTCCGTCAATACGCCATCGACGTCGAGCACCAGCAGGCGCACGCGCGCGGCGGTTTCCGAGTCCGTGCGCACCGATCCGGAGCCGCTCATACGACCCCGGCGCGCAGCAGATCGTGCACGTTGAGGGCGCCGATCAGACAGCCGCGATCGTCGGCGACCGGAAGCGCGGTGATCCGGTGCACCTCCATCAGGTGTACGGCTTCGGCGGCGAGCTCCTGCGGGCCGATGGTCTTGCACGGGGAGGTCATCACCTCGCGCATGGTCGCGGTGCGCACGTCGACCTGGGCGTCGAGCGCCCGCCGCAGGTCACCGTCCGTGAACACACCGAGAATGCGCTCCGCGGCGTCCACCACGACCGTCAGGCCGAGGCCCTTGCGCGACATCTCGAGCAGCCCTTCCCCGAGCGCGGTCTCCGGGCGCACTCGCGGAAGCGCCTCGCCCGTACGCATGAGCTGCTCGACGTGCAGCAGCAGCTGCCGCCCGAGCGTTCCTCCGGGATGCGAGCGCGCGAAGTCCAGACGCGTGAAGCCGCGGGCATCGAGTATCGCCACCGCGAGCGCATCGCCCATGGCGAGCGTCGCGGTGGTGCTCGCCGTCGGGGTGAGATTCAACGGGCAGGCTTCCTCCGGCACGCTGACGTCGAGCGTCACGGTTGCCGCCCGCGCGAGCGTCGAGTCCGTCTTGCCCAGCATGACGATCAGGGGAACGCCGAGCCGCTTCAGGTGCGGCAGGAGCAGCAGCAGCTCGGGAGTCTCGCCGGAGTTCGACAGGGCGAGCACGGCATCGGTGCGCGTGATCATGCCGAGATCGCCGTGACTGGCCTCCGCCGGGTGCAGAAAGAACGCGGGCGTGCCGGTGCTTGCGAGCGTCGCCGCCACCTTGCGGGCGATGTGACCGGACTTGCCCATGCCGGTGACCACGATCCGGCCCTGGCAGGCGAGACAGACGGCACAGGCCGCGGCGAAGCGCTGGTCGAGCCGTGCGAGCAGCGCCTCCACGGCGCGGGCCTCGATCGCCAGGGCGCGGCGGGCCGCATCCAGCAGGCGGTGGTCATCGGCGGGGGCTGCGGCGCTCACGAGTGGCTGAAATCCTGAGGTGCGACGGGGAATTATAGGCGTACGCCGTCGCCTGAGATTAATATCCCGCCCCATGAGGAAAGACGAGATCGCGCGGCTCATCCGCGCCGGGCTCCCCGGAGCCGAAGTCGAGGTGCAATCGGAGGACGACACCCATTTCCGCGCCCGCATCGTGGCGGGGCAGTTTGCGCAGCTGCGCAGTCTCGCCCGGCACCAGCTGGTCTACGCGACGCTCGGGGCGCGCATGGGGGCAGACATCCACGCCCTCAGCATCGAGGCGCTGACGCCGGCCGAAGCCGGACGGAGCTGACGTGGATCGGCTGCAGATCCAGGGCGGCGTGCCGCTCGAGGGCGAGGTGCGCATCT
>JAKAZP010000096.1 GCA_021815905.1 Pseudomonadota bacterium
GCTCTCGCGCGCGCTCGAGGAGGCGGGGGCGCCGATCATCGGCACCTCGCCCGAATCGATCGACGTCGCCGAGGACCGGGAGCGCTTCCAGGATCTGGTGCGGCGGCTCGCGCTGAAGCAGCCGGCCAACGCCACCGCCCGCACGGAGGATCAGGCCGTGCGCCTTGCGCGGGAGGTGGGATTTCCGCTGGTCGTGAGGCCCTCGTACGTGCTCGGCGGGCGCGCCATGGAGATCGTGTTCAACGAGGAGGACCTGCGCTCGTACATGACGCGCGCGGTGCAGGTCTCCAACGACAGCCCGGTGCTGCTCGACCGTTTCCTCGATGTCGCGATCGAAGTCGACGTGGACGCGGTCTGCGACGGGGAGGAGGTGCTGATCGGGGGCATCATGGAGCACGTCGAGCAGGCGGGCGTGCACTCCGGGGACTCCGGGTGCTGCCTGCCGCCGAACAGCCTGAGCGAGGCGCTCCAGGCGAGCCTGCGCGAGCAGACGCGCAAGCTCGCGATGGCGCTCTCGGTCGTCGGTCTCATGAACATCCAGTACGCCATCCAGAACGGAATCATCTACGTGCTCGAGGTCAATCCGCGCGCCTCGCGCACCGTTCCGTTCGTGTCGAAGTCGACCGGCGTGCCGCTCGCGAAGATCGCGGCCCGGGTCATGACGGGACGGCGGCTGATCGAGCTCGGCGTGACCGCCGCTCCCGTTCCCCCGTATTATTGCGTCAAGGAGGCGGTGTTCCCGTTCACCAAGTTTCCCGAAGCCGACCCGATCCTCGGGCCCGAGATGAAATCGACCGGGGAGGTGATGGGCACGGGCCGCACCTTCGGCGAGGCGTACGCGAAGGCGCAGACCGCCTCGGGAGTCATACTGCCGCGCCAGGGCGTCTGCTTCGTCAGCGTGCGCGACCGGGACAAGCCCGGCGCGATCGCGCTCGGCCGCAGACTCATCGACCGCGGCTTCGAGCTGCTCGCGACCGAGGGCACGGCGCGCGCGCTCACCGAGGCGGGCATCGCCTGCCGCAGGGTGAACAAAGTCCGTGAGGGACGGCCGCACATCGTCGACATGATCAAGAACGACGAGATCGATCTCATCGTCAACACGACCGAGGGCAAGCTCGCGATCCGCGAGTCGCACTCGATCCGGCGCGAGGCGGTGCACCACCGGGTGACGTACTACACGACGCTCGCGGCGGGGCTCGCCACCTGCGAGGCGCTCGATCACCTCGACGAGGTCGAGGTGAACCGATTGCAGGACCTGCACAACGAGGCGCTACGGGCATGAGACGTACTCCGATGACGCTGCGCGGCGCCGAGGCGCTGCGCGCCGAGCTCAAGCGGCTGAAGTCGGAGGCGCGCCCCGGCGTCATCAAGGCGATCGCCGAGGCCCGCGGGCACGGGGATCTGTCGGAGAACGCCGAGTATCACGCCGCGCGCGAGCAGCAGGGCTTCATCGAGGGACGCATCAAGGAAATCGAGATGAAGCTCGCCAGCGCCGAGGTGATCGATCCGAGCCGGCTCACCAACACCGGCAGGGTCGTGTTCGGAGCCGTGGTAGAGCTCGAGGACCAGGACGACGGCGCTCGCAAGGTCTATCAGATCGTCGGCGAGGACGAGGCCGACATCCGCGCCGGGCGCATTTCGGTGAGCTCGCCGATCGGGCGGGCGCTGGTCGGAAAGTCCGGGGGCGACGTGGTCGAGGTGGCGGCCCCGGGCGGTGTGCGCTCGTACGAGATCGTGGCCGTCCGTTTCGAGTAGCCGGCCGGGGTCCCCGGGCGGCTCAGTCGTCCGGGATGAGGATCCGCGGCAGCTCGGGCCTCGCCCGGTAGAGCACCGCGACGTTGCCGATCCGCTGCACGAGGACGCTGCCCGTGCGGCGCGCGAGCTCGGCGAACGCCGCATCGCGGGCGTCGCGGTCGCCTCCGGGAGACTTGACCTTGATGAGCTCGTGATCCCCGAGTGCCCGGTCGGTCTCGCGCGCGACCGCCTCCGTGAGGCCCGCGCTCCCGAGGCGCACGAGCGGGTGCAGCTCATGGGCGAGGGCCCGCAGATGGCGGCGCTGGCGGTCGGACAGGGGCGTCTGCGGCGGCGGCATGGCGTGCGATTCTACAGACTGCGTCGATGGCCAAACGATCCAAAAGCAGCGGCAGGTGGCTTCAGGAGCACTTCAGTGACCCGTACGTGCAGCGCGCCCGCGCCGAGGGGTGGCGCTCGCGCGCGGTCTTCAAGCTCGAGGAAATCGACCGGCGCGAGCATCTCGTGAAGCCGGGCGCGATCTGCCTCGATCTGGGCGCCGCCCCCGGTGCGTGGAGCCAGTACGCGCGCCGCCGGCTCGGCCGCTCCGGCACCGTGATCGCGAGCGACATCCTGCCCATGGAGCCGCTCGAGGGCGTGCAGTTCGTCCAGGGCGACTTCCGCGAGCGGGAGGTGTTCGACCGGATCGCCTCGCTCCTGCCGGCTCACCGGGTGGACCTGGTGCTCTCGGACATGGCGCCCTCCATGAGCGGAATGGACGTCATCGACCAGCCCCGCGCGATGTACCTGGCGGAGCTCGCACTCGATATGGCGGGCGAGGTCTTGAAGGGCGGCGGGGACGCCCTGATCAAGACCTTTCAAGGGGCCGGGTTTCAGGAGCTCATACGGCGCGCGCGCAGCCAGTACGCCAAGGTGAAGCTGGTGAAACCGGCGGCCTCGCGGGCCCGCAGTCCCGAGACGTATTTGCTGGCTAAGGACTTTGGCTTGGTGTAGCTTGGTTTTAAGGAGATTGCTCTGAGGCGTGCCTCAATGCCCCTCCGCAGAGGTCCCATATTTTGAACGATTTGACGAAGAACATCCTTCTCTGGGTGATCATCGTGCTCGTGCTGCTGGCGGTCTTCAGCCGCTACATGCCGACGCCGGGTCAGCCTGAGGCGATCAAGTACTCGACCTTCCTGAAGGACGTCAAGGACCACCAGGTGTCGAATGTCGTCTTCCAGGGCGACATGCTCTACGGGCGACTGAAGGACAAGACGCAGTTCAAGACCTACAACCCCGAGACCGACTACACCGCGCTCATCGGAACGCTCGAGCAGAATGACGTCGGCATCGAGGGGCGGCCGCCGAAGCAGCCGAACTTCCTCGCGCAACTGCTGCTGCAGCTGGCGCCGGCGCTGCTGCTCATTCTCGTCTTCGTCTACATGCTGAGGCAGATGCAGGGCGCCTCCGGGGGCCGCGGCGCGATGTCCTTCGGCAAGAGCCGGGCGCGGCTGCTCGGCGAGGACCAGGTGAACGTCACGTTCGCGGACGTGGCGGGTGTCGACGAGGCCAAGCAGGAGGTCGCGGAGATCGTCGACTTCCTCAAGGACCCGGGCAAGTTCCAGAAGCTCGGCGGCAAGATTCCGAAGGGCGTGCTCATGGTCGGCTCGCCGGGCACCGGGAAGACGCTGCTCGCGCGGGCGATCGCGGGCGAGGCCAAGGTGCCGTTCTTCACGATCTCGGGCTCGGATTTCGTCGAGATGTTCGTCGGCGTGGGCGCCTCGCGCGTGCGCGACATGTTCGAGCAGGCGAAGAAGCATGCGCCGTGCATCATCTTCATCGACGAGATCGATGCCGTCGGCCGTCACCGCGGCGCGGGCCTCGGCGGCGGCCACGACGAGCGCGAGCAGACTCTGAATCAGCTGCTGGTGGAGATGGACGGCTTCGAGGGCAACGAGGGCATCATCGTCATCGCCGCCACCAACCGGCCCGATGTGCTCGATCCGGCGCTGTTGCGCCCGGGCCGATTCGATCGACAGGTGGTGGTGCCGCTGCCGGACGTGCGGGGACGCGAGCAGATCCTGCGCGTGCACATGCGGCGCGTTCCGCTCGGCGACGACGTCAAGCCGGCGCTCATCGCGCGCGGCACCCCCGGCTTCTCCGGCGCCGATCTCGCCAATCTCGTCAACGAGGCGGCGCTGTTCGCCGCGCGCGCGAACAAGCGCATGGTCGGCATGGACGAGTTCGAGCGCGCGAAGGACAAGATCATGATGGGCGCCGAGCGGCGCTCGATGGTGATGAGCGAGGAGGAGAAGCGCATGACCGCCTACCACGAGGCGGGCCATGCGATCGTCGGCATGACGGTGCCGGAGCACGACCCGGTCTACAAGGTGACGATCATTCCCCGCGGCCGCGCGCTCGGGGTGACTCAGTTCCTGCCCGAGCAGGACCGCTACAGCATGTCCAAGCGCCGTCTCGAGAGCGCGATCGCCACGCTCTTCGGCGGACGGATCGCGGAAGAGCTCATCTTCGGGCCGGAATCGGTGACGACCGGCGCCTCCAATGACATCGAGCGGGCGACCGAGCTCGCGCGCAACATGGTCACCAAGTGGGGACTGTCGGACAAGCTCGGGCCGCTCACGTACTCCGAGGAGACCGGAGAGGTGTTCCTGGGCCGCAGCGTCACGCAGCACAAGCAGGTCTCGGATGTGACCGCGCATGCGATCGACGAGGAGATCCGGCGGGTGATCGAGGGCAACTACCAGCGTGCGCGTCAGATCCTCACGAGCGCCCTCGACCGGCTGCACGCCATGGCCGAGGCGCTCATCAAGTACGAGACCATCGACGAGGAGCAACTGAAGGACATCATGTCGGGCCGCCCGCCGAAACCGCCGAGCGGCTGGGACGACACGCTGTCGAACCGCCCGCCGCCGCTCGCTCCCGCCGAGGGTCCGGCGCCGGGCGGAGCCCTGGGGTCGCCGGCCGGGCAGCACTGAGCCTGGGCGGGCGCCGGGGCCGCCGGGGCCCATATTTTCCGGGCCGCGGCAGGAACGTCCCCGCAGGCTCCCGTGGCGGGGTCCCTGCCCCGGTGTCCCGGAAAGCTCCTCGGCATCCGCCGCCTGATCGGCACGCTGGGGGGCATTGGATCTCGTGAGCCGGGTGCTGCGCTGTCGCGATCGGACGCTCGATCTCACACAGCCGCTCGTCATGGGCGTGCTGAACGTCACGCCGGACTCCTTCTCCGACGGGGGACGCTACAGCCGGCTGGATGAGGCCGTGGCCCGCGGCATTCAGATGGAGGAGGAGGGCGCCGCGATCGTCGACATCGGCGGCGAGTCGACGCGCCCGGGTGCCGAGCCGATCGCGCCCGAGGAGGAGCTGCGGCGGGTGATCCCCGTGATCGAGCGGCTGCGCCCCCGCACGAAGGCCGTCATCTCGGTCGATACGAGCAGGCCCGAGGTGATGCGCGCGGCCGCCGAGGCGGGCGCAGGCTTCGTCAACGACGTGCGCGCGCTGCAGGCTCCCGGCGCACTCCTCGCCGCGGCGCAGTCGGGCTGCGCGGTCTGTCTGATGCACATGCGGGGCGAGCCGCGGACCATGCAGAGCGCGCCGAGCTATCGCGACGTCGTCGCCGAGGTGCGGGAATTCCTGGCCGGGCGCCTGGAGGCCTGCCTGGCCGCCGGCGTGCCCGAGGAGCGGATCGTGCTCGATCCGGGCTTCGGCTTCGGCAAGACTTTGGAGCACAATCTCGAGCTGCTGCGCCGTCTCGGCGAGCTCGGCTTCGGTGACCTGCCGATCCTGACCGGTCTGTCGCGCAAGTCGATGGCCGGCGCGCTGACCGGCCGTCCGCCCGGCGAGCGCCTTCACGGGAGCCTCGCGCTGGCCGTGATCGCCGCGTGGCAGGGGGCGCGCATACTGCGGGTGCACGACGTGGCCGCGACCGTCGATGCGCTCAAGGTGGTCGCCGCGGTGCAAGGGAGAACCGATTGACACCAATGCCTGTGGGGGATCATCCGTGACCCGACGCTTCTTCGGAACTGACGGGGTGCGAGGCCAGGTCGGACAGCATCCGATGACGGTCGATTTCGCGCTGCAGCTCGCGAGCGCCGCCGCCCGAGTGCTCGCTCCGAGCGGCGGGACCGTGCTGATCGGCAAGGACACCCGCCTCTCCGGCTACATGTTCGAGTCGGCGCTCGAGGCCGGGTTCGTCGCGTGCGGCGTCAACGTCATGCTGATCGGACCGCTGCCGACGCCGGGCATCGCCTACATGACCCGGCGCTTCAACTGCGATTTCGGCGCCGTCATCAGCGCTTCCCACAATTCTTACGACGACAACGGCATCAAGTTCTTCGATCGCAGCGGGGGCAAGCTCTCGGACGAGCTCGAGGAGCGCATCGAGCTCGAGCTCGGGCGGCCGGTGACCACGCGCGCCTCGCGCAGCCTCGGTCGGGCAACCCGGGTCGATCGCTCGCGCACGCACTACCAGGACTTCTGCGTCTCGACACTGCCCCCCGGAGTCGATCTCACGGGGATGAAGATCGTCATCGACTGCGCCAACGGGGCAGCGTACAAGGTCGCGCCGCGCGTGCTCGCCGACCTCGGCGCCGAGATCGTCCCGATCGGCTGCTCGCCCAACGGCCGCAACATCAATGACGGGTGCGGCTCGACCGCCCCCGAGCTGCTGCAGCTGACGGTTCCGGGGGTGCGTGCGCAGGTCGGGCTGGCGCTCGACGGGGATGGCGACCGTCTGGTCATGGTCGATCACCTGGGCCGCACGGTCGATGGCGACCAGCTGCTCTACGTCATGGCGCGGGCGCGCAAGGACGCCGGCGACCTGCGCGGCCCCGTCGTGGGCACCGTGATGAGCAATCTCGGCCTCGAGGTGGCGCTGCGCGAGTGCGGCGTCGCCTTCCAGCGAGCCCCGGTCGGAGACCGCTACGTGCTCTCGATGCTGCGCGAAAGCGGCGGCACGCTCGGTGGGGAGACCTCGGGCCACATCATCTGCCTCGACAAGACCACGACCGGGGACGGCATGGTGAGCGCGCTGCAGGTGCTCGCCGTCATGAAGCAGACGGGCCGCTCGCTGGCGGAGCTCGCCTCGGGAATGCGCAAGTTCCCCCAGGTGCTGCTCAACGTGAAGGTCGCGGCGCGGTTCGATCCGGCCGCCGTGCCGGCCGTGCGCCAGGCGGTCGAGCGGATCGAGCGTCGCATGGGACCCGATGGGCGCGTGGTGCTGCGCCCCTCGGGCACGGAGCCCGTCATCCGCGTGATGGTCGAGGGACGCGACGAGGGCGCCACCCGCGAGGCGGCCAGCGAGCTCGCCGACGCGGTCCGCAGCGCGGCGGGCTAGCGGCGGTCAAGATGGACACGATGCGCCGCTCCCTGGTCGCCGGAAACTGGAAGATGCACGGCTCGCGCGCCGATAACGCGCGCCTCATCGAGGATCTCCTTTCCCAATATCCCGCGACGCCCGCCGCGGACTGCATCGTCTGCCCGCCGTACGTCTACCTGCAGGAAGTCGGACGGATGCTGCGGGACGCCCCGATCGCCCTCGGCGCACAGGACGTGTGCGAGGAGGCGCAGGGCGCCTTCACCGGCGAAGTCTCGGCCGCGATGCTCCGGGACGTCGGCTGCGAGTACGCGATCGTCGGGCATTCCGAGCGGCGGCTGTACTACCGCGAGAGCGATCAGCTCGTGGCGCGCAAGTTCTCGGCCGCCTGCGCCCGTGGGCTCATTCCGATTCTCTGTGTCGGCGAGCAGCTCGCCGAGCGCGAGGCCGGCCGGACCCGGGAAGTCGTGACGCGGCAGCTCGAGGCCGTTCTCGAGCTTTGCGGCACCGAGCCCCTGACCCGGGCGCTCATCGCCTATGAGCCGGTCTGGGCCATCGGTACCGGCCGCAATGCGACCCCGGAGCAGGCAGAGGAGGTCCATGCGCTCATCCGTGCGCGCATTGCCGCGCGGGATGCTAAAATCGCTTCGATCACCCGCATCCTCTACGGCGGCAGCGTCAAGGCAGGCAATGCAGCCGAGCTCTTTGCCATGCCGGACGTCGATGGCGGCCTGATCGGCGGCGCCTCCCTGAAGGCGGAAGAGTTTCTCGCGATCCTGGCGGCGGCCGGATCGACATAAGACGGTTCCAGATCATGTTGCATTGGTTCCTGATATTGGTACAGCTCATCTCGGCGGTGTTCATCGTCGTCCTCGTGCTGCTTCAGCGCGGCAAGGGCGCCGAGGCGGGCGCAGGCTTCGGCGCCGGCGCATCGGGCACCGTGTTCGGTGCCCGCGGCGCGAGCACCGCGCTTTCGCGCGCCACCGCGATCCTCGCGGCCATATTCATGCTCAACAGCGTGGTCCTCACCTACATGAGCACGCGCGCGCACGCGCAGCGCTCGACGATTCTCGACCTCGCGGGCCAGAGCAAGGCGCCGGCGGCCGGTGCGGCCACCCGGCCCAACTCCGCTCCGGCCCCCGTGCCCCAGAATGCTCCGGCGAGCCCGGCTCCGGCACAGCCTCACAAGTGAGGCGGCTCGCCGCCGCGGACATTGACGTTGCCGACGTGGTGGAATTGGTAGACACACTAGCTTGAGGGGCTAGCGCCGCAAGGTGTGGGAGTTCGAATCTCCCCGTCGGCTCCAAAACGTCTCGAGCGCTGCT
>JAKAZP010000097.1 GCA_021815905.1 Pseudomonadota bacterium
CCGGGGCCGGCGAGAGACTGCTGCCGAGGATACGACCGGCCGCCCGGCGGACGCTGAGGCGCCAGCTCGCCGGCTTCAGCCCCGAGGAGGTCGAGACCTTGAAGCGCCTGCTCGGGCGCCTCATCGACAACGGACAGCGGGACGCCGGCGCCGCTCGCTGACCTGCGCGCACCCATTGCGCACGGCGCGCGTTGGTGCTCTCATGCATGGTCGAGTTGTTGCGTCGCCGGAATCTTCAGCCATGAGAGCGATCACGAGCGATTCGATGGCCGCGCGCGGGGGGAGTGTCCGCGGCGGCAACCCCGAGCGCATCGCCCCGAGCCCGGATGAACGCCGGGCCGGCTCGCCGCTGTCCTGCGAGCTGTTCCGCTCCGCCGGGCTCGCCGCGGTGGCGCGGGCGCCCGGGGGCGGACCCGGGACGGTGTCCGCGGACGACGACCGTCCCGCCGGCAGCCGCGGTCAGCCGGCGTTGTCGGCGGCGTGGACGACGTAGCCGCCCGATTTCTCGTCGCGCTCGAGCGTCAGCAGGTGCCGCTCGGCGGCTTCTTCCAGCAGCTTGTTGAAGGAGCGAAAGCCGTAGTAGCTCTCGTTGAAGCCCGGGCGGCGGCGCTTCAGCGTCTGCTTGACCATTGAGCCCCAGATCCGGTCCTCGGCCCCGCGCTCGGCGAGCAACGCATCGAGCGTCGCCAGAACGAGATCGAACGCCTCCTGCTTGCGGTCCTCTTCCTTGTGGTCGCCCTCCTTGGTCGCGGGGCCGCCGTGCTCGGCATCGGCCGGGTGCGCGCGCTTGCGCTGACCGCGGGAGGAGCGCTTCGCCTGCTCGCGCACGAGGTCGTCGTAGTAGATGAACTCGTCGCAGTTGGCGATCAGCAGGTCCGAGGTCGAGTTCTTCACCCCGACCCCGATCACGCCCTTGTTGTTCTCGCGCAGCTTGCTCACCAGCGGGGAGAAATCCGAGTCACCGCTGATGATCACGAAGGTGTCGACGTGCGGCTTGGTGTAGCAGAGGTCGAGGGCGTCGACCACCATGCGGATGTCCGCCGAGTTCTTCCCCGACTGCTTCACGTGCGGAATCTCGATGAGCTCGAATCCCGCGTGATGCATGCCGGCCTTGAATTCCTTGTAGCGCTCCCAGTCGCAATAGGCCTTCTTGACGACGATCGAGCCCTTCAGCAGCAGCCGCTCCACCACCCGGGTGATGTCGAACTGCGCATAGCGCGCGTCGCGCACGCCGAGCGCGATGTTCTCGAAGTCGCAGAAGAGCGCGAGGTTGGCGTCGTCGGCCGAGGTGGTGGTGTTCACTTTGAGGGTGTCCGGTGGCTGCGAGGTGCTCGGAACGGGGAAAGGCAGTAGGATATATCCGGTGAACGTCCGGCTCCAACACCGATACCATGGGCGCTAAGGGCAAGAGCGCCGTCACCCGCGAGGCGGCGGAAGAGGCCGTGCGGACCCTGCTGCGCTGGGCGGGAGAGGACCCGGGGCGCGAAGGCCTGCGCGAGACGCCGTCCCGCGTGGTCGCCGCCTATGGCGAATGGTTTTCCGGCTATCGGTCCGATCCGGCGGACTATCTGCGCCGGACGTTCGAGGAAGTGGGTGGGTACGACGAGATGGTGGTGCTGCGCCAGATCGCCTTCGAGTCCCACTGCGAGCATCACATGGCGCCCATCATCGGACACGTGCACGTCGGGTATCTGCCGACCGACAAGGTGGTCGGCATCAGCAAGCTCGCGCGCGTGGTCGAGGGATACGCGCGGCGCTTCCAGGTGCAGGAGAAGCTGACGGCCGAGATCGCCGGCTGCATCGACGAGGTGCTCAAGCCCCGGGGTGTCGGCGTGGTGGTGGAGGCCGTGCACCAGTGCATGACCACCCGCGGGGTGCGCAATCGCGGCGTCTCCATGATCACGAGCCGCATGACCGGGACCTTCCGCGACGATGCGCGCACGCGCGCCGAGTTCCTGCAGTTCATCGGCATCACCGGCGCCAAGTCGGTATGACCGGAGCGCCGCCGCTCAGGCGGTGAGCGCCGAGGCGTCGCGCATCGAGCTCTCGCGCTGGACGCGCCGGCGCGCCTGCTCGGTGAGGTGGCGCTTGCGAATGCGGATGGCGGCGGGGGTGACCTCGACCAGCTCGTCGTCGGCGATGAACTCGACCGCATATTCCAGAGTCAGCTCGATCGGCGGCGTGAGCAGGATCGCGTCATCCTTGCCCGCCGCCCGGATGTTGGTGAGCTTCTTGGTCTTGATCGGGTTGACCACCAGGTCGTTGTCGCGGCTGTGGATGCCGATGATCATGCCTTCGTAGAGCTTCTCGCCGGGGCTGACGAACAGCCGCCCGCGCTCCTGCAGATTGAACAGCGCGTACGCGACCGCCTCGCCCTGCTCGTTGCTCACGAGCACGCCGTTGCGCCGGTCGGGAATCTCCCCCTTCACGGGCGCGAAGCCGTCGAAGATGTGGCTCGCGAGGCCGGTGCCGCGGGTCAGGGTCATGAATTCGCCCTGAAACCCGATGAGACCGCGCGCCGGCACCCGATACTCCAGCCGCACGCGTCCCTGTCCGTCCACCGACATGTCGGCAAGCTCCGCCCGGCGCTGTCCGAGCGCCTCCATGACCGCGCCCTGGTGCGTCTCCTCGACGTCCACCGTCAGCGCCTCGTACGGCTCGTGCACCTCGCCGTCGACCATCCGGGTGAGCACCTGCGGCCGCGAGACCGCGAGCTCGTAGCCCTCGCGGCGCATGTTCTCGATGAGAATGGTCAGGTGCAGCTCGCCGCGCCCGGACACGCGAAACATGTCGGGCTCCTCGGTGTCCTCGACCCGCAGCGCCACGTTGCTCTGCAGCTCGCGGTAGAGCCGCTCGCGCAGCTGCCGGCTGGTGACGAACTTGCCTTCACGCCCGGCGAACGGCGAGGTGTTGACCTGGAAATTCATGGCGAGCGTCGGCTCGTCCACGCGGATGGGCGGCAGCCCTTCGGGCGCCTCGGGGGCGCACACGGTGAGGCCGATGTTGACTCCCTCGACGCCGGTGATGGCGACGATGTCCCCGGCGCTCGCCTCCTCCACCGGGCGGCGCTCGAGGCCGGTGAAGGCGAGCACCTGTCCGATCTTCGCCGCGCCGTGATCCTCCGTTCCGTACCGGAGCACCACGGCCTGACCGGGACGCACCGAGCCCCGGCGAATCCTGCCGATGCCGATCCTGCCGACGTAGGAGTTGAAGTCGAGCGTGGAGATCTGCAGCTGCAGCGGCCGGTCCGCCTCCGCGGCCGGAGGCGGCACGTGCGTGAGGATCGCTTCGAACAGCGCCGACATGTCGGGCCGGCGCTCGAGATATTCCGTTCCCGCCCAGCCCTGCAGCGCCGAGGCATAGATCACCGGGAAATCGAGCTGCTCGTCGCTCGCGCCGAGCTTGTCGAACAGCTCGAACGTCTGATCGACCACCCAGCCCGGACGCGCTCCGGGCCGATCGATCTTGTTGACGACCACGATCGCCCTGAGGCCGAGGGCGAGCGCCTTGCGCGTCACGAACCGCGTCTGCGGCATCGGCCCTTCCACCGCATCGACGAGCAGCAGCACGCCATCGACCATCGACAGCACGCGCTCGACCTCGCCGCCGAAGTCCGCGTGGCCCGGGGTGTCGACGATGTTGATGCGCGTGCCGCCATATTCGATGGCGCAGTTCTTCGCGAGGATCGTGATGCCGCGCTCGCGCTCGATGTCGTTCGAATCGAGGATGCGCTCGGAGAGCTTCTCGTGGGCGGCGAAGGTGCCGGATTGCTTGAGCAGGCAGTCGACCAGCGTGGTCTTGCCGTGATCGACGTGCGCGATGATCGCGATGTTGCGGATTGGGCGGTCCATGAGGAAAGCGGCCGGGACGGCGCGTGAGTAAAAAGACTTCGAAGTATAGCAGAACCCACGGCTCGCCGCGGGAATCCATCCCGGGGGAAAGGTCTCGGGGCGGCCGACCCGGGTATGATGCCGGCCCCATGGTCGAGCTCAGGACAGGGCCGGGCGATGCCGCCCCGCTCGAGGTGTGCCACGCCCGCGCGCTCGCGCTGCTGCGGGCCAATCTGACGCCCGAGGGTATTCTCGCCGCCTCACCCGGCGAGCGTGCCCGCCGGCGCGGCTATGCCGCCATCTTCGGCCGTGACGCGGCGATCTGCGCCATCGGGATGGCCCTTTCCGGTGACCCGCGGCTCGAGTCGGCGGCGCGCGCGGGCCTTGCGACGCTCGGGGCCCGGCAGGCCGCGAACGGCCAGATCCCGAAGTTCGTCGATGCGCACGGCGGCGAGGCCGATTTCTGGTATCTCGGCTGCATCGACGCGACGCTCTGGTGGCTGCTGGCGCTCGATTTCCTCGAGCGCAGGGCGAGCCCGCCGCGCGCGCCCCGGGCGCGCGCCCGGGGTGTGGGGCGCGCGCTCGAGTGGCTGCTCGCGCAGGAGCATCAGCGCTTCTTCCTCCTGCAGCAGAACGAGGCGAGCGACTGGGCCGACATCATGCCGCGCTCCGGGTTCGTGCTCTACACCAACGCGCTGTGGTACGCCGTCAAGCGCGCGTACGGGCTGGCGCACGCCCGCGAGACGCGCGAGAGCTTCAACGGCCTCTTTCATCCCTTCAGCGCGGGTCTGGCGCAGTATCGGCGGGCCCGGCTGCTCAACGAGTACGTGCTGCGGCGGGCCCGCGATCGCGATCTTTACCTGAGCTTCGTCAACTTCTCGTTCTTCGGCGAGGAGGGCGACGTGTTCGGCAACGTGCTCGCCGTGCTCTTCGGGCTGTGCGACGAGCGCTCGTGCCGACGCACGCTCGATGCCCTCGAGCGCGCGCACGCGAGCCGGCTGTATCCGGTGCGCGCCGTCACGCGTCCGATCCGGCGCAGGAGCGCGCTCTGGCGCCCGTACATGGCCCGCCACCGGCAGAACGAGGTCTGGCAATACCACAACGGCGGCATCTGGCCGATGATCGGAGGATTCTGGGTGGTCGCGCTCGCGGCCTGCGGCCGCAGCGCGCAGGCGCGCGAGGAGCTCGAGAAGCTCGCCCGCGGCTGCGCTCTCGGCGGTTGGGGCTTTTACGAGTGGCTGCACGGGCGCACCGGGGCGCCGCGAGGCATGCGCGGGCAGTCGTGGAACGCCGCCGCATTCCTCATGGCCGAGCGCGCCGTGGCCGAGCGGCGCAACGTGCTGGAGTGACCATTGGATTCGGCGCCCCCAGCCCCCAGATCGTACGATTCATGTCCGCCGCGCCCCAGCCCTTGCATCGATCGCGCCCCATTCCCCCCGCCGAGCAGGTGACGCTGCGAGGCTTCTTCGGCGTCTTCCGCTACAGCCGGCGCGCCCTGGAGCTGGTGTGGGGCACCAATCGTGCGCTCACCGTCACTTTCGCGCTGTTGAGCGTCGTCGCCGGAGTGCTGCCGGCCGGCGTCGCGTTCGTCACCTCGCTCATCGTCGATGCGGTGGTGGGAGCGATCCGCACGGGCGGCGCCGACACCGGCCGGGTGATCGTGCTGGTCGCTCTGGAAGGGGCGCTGGTGGCGGCGATCGCCGCGGCGCAGCGGGGAATCTCGCTTTCGCAGTCGCTGCTGCGCGTGCAACTCGGACAGCGCGTCAACGAGATGATCCTCGAGAAAGCCCTCACTCTCGAGCTGCGCCATTTCGAGGACTCGGAGTTCTACGACAAGATGACCCGCGCGCGGCGCGAGGCCTCCACCAAGCCCCTGAGCCTCGTCACCCGCACGTACGGTCTGGGGCAGAACGCGATCATGCTGGTGAGCTACGGGGCGCTGCTCGCCCGCTTCTCCCCCTGGGCGCTCGCCGTGCTCCTGCTCGCGGGCCTGCCCGCATTCGTCGCGGAAGCGAAGTTCTCGGGCGATGCGTTCCGGCTCTTCCGCTGGCGCTCGCCGGAGACGCGCATGCAGGCGTATCTGGAGACGGTGCTGGCGCGTGAGGATCACGCCAAGGAGGTCAAGCTCTACGGCCTCGGTCCGCGGCTCCTCGGGCGCTATCGCGACATCTTTCACACGCTCTACGAGGCCGATCGCGCCCTCGCGATCCGGCGCGACGCCTGGGGTTTCTTCCTCGGGCTGATCGCGACGGCGACGCTGTACGCCGCCTACGCCTGGATCGCGGTCAGCACGGTGCGCAGGGCCATCACGCTCGGACAGATGACCATGTATTTCCTCGCGTTCCGCCAGGGCCAGTCGGCGGTGTCGGCGATGCTCCAGGCCGTCGGCGGCATGTACGAGGACAACCTTTACCTGTCAACGCTGTACGAGTACCTCGAGACGCCCGTGCCGCCGCCTTCCGGCAGCGTCGCGCACGGGCCGAAGCCCCGCGACGGCGTGCGGTTCGAGGATGTCACCTTCGCCTACCCCGGTGCCCAGACCCCGGCGCTCGAGCACGTGACGCTCGAGCTCAAACCCGGGACGAGCCTGGCACTGGTCGGGGAGAACGGCTCGGGCAAGACCACGCTCATCAAGCTTCTCACGCGGCTCTATGCGCCGACGAGCGGACGCATTCTGCTCGATGGCGAAGACCTCGGGGACTGGGACGCGGCGGCGCTGCGCGAGCGGATCGGCGTCATTTTCCAGGATTTCACGCGCTACCAGATGCTGGTGGGAGAGAATGTGGGCGCGGGCGATGAGCGCTACTTCGAGGACGAGGCGCGCTGGCAGGATGCGGCCGCCAAGGGACGGGCGAGCGAGTTCATCGAGACCCTGCCGCAGGGCTACCACACTCAGCTCGGCAAATGGTTTCGCGACGGTCGCGAGCTCTCGGGCGGCCAGTGGCAGAAGGTGGCGCTGTCACGGGCTTTCATGCGCACGCGGGCGGACGTGCTGGTGCTCGATGAGCCGACCGCGGCCATGGACGCGCAGGCCGAGGCCGAGGTCTTCGAGCACTTCCGCCAGCTCGCGCGCGAGCGCATCACCATCCTCATCTCGCACCGTTTCTCGACGGTACGCATGGCCGATCAGATCGTCGTGCTCGATCGCGGCCGCATCATGGAGCGCGGCAGCCACGAGCAGCTGATGCAGCTCGGGGGAACGTACGCGCGGCTGTTCGCGCTGCAGGCGCGCGGCTACCGCTGAGAGTCTCTCAGGCGCCGGCGCTGCCGCAGAGCAACGCGACCGGGAAGCGCTCGAGGGCCTGCGCGACCGGGAGCGAGCGTCGCCCGGGCCCGCCCTGCGGCGCGATGTCGCGCCCATCGAGCACACCGCGCAGCGCCCCGTCGCACTTGGGCGGCAGCCGCACGGTCGTGTCGTCCCAGACCTCGCGGCCGAGCGGCGCGAGGTCCCGGCCCGCCAGCAGCCGCAGGTACAGCCTCGGGGCGAGCACGACGGCGAGCCGCGGGCCGTGTCGACGCGCGTAGGCGCAGAGGTGCGACGCGTGCGGCCCCGTCACCTTCAGCGGCAGATACTGGCCGCGGGCGAAGAGCTCCTCCCGCTCGCGGCGGAAAGCCAGCACCCGCCAGTGCAGAAACAGCTTGCAGCGAGGGTCGGCGATGCTCGTCCCGAGCGTGCGCGGCAGCTCGGGATCGCCGGCCCGGCTCTCGAGCGCCTCGAGCAGCGCGCGCCGCGCGCGGTAATCCACCGGCCGGCGATTGTCGGGATCGACCAGTGAGAAATCCCAGAGCTCGTTGCCCTGATAGATGTCGGGGACGCCCGGCGCGGTGAGCTTCAGCAGGGTCTGCGACAGCGCGTTCAGCAGTCCGAAGGGCCGGATGCGGCGCTCGAAGGCGCGAAAATCGCCGGGGAAGAGATTCCCCTCGCGCAGCTTCAGCGCGGCGCGGATGAATTGGACGAGCGCGTCCTCGTACTCGGCATTGACGCTCGACCAGCTCGTGTGCACCTTGGCCTCGCGCGCGGCCTTCACCATGTAGGACTCGATCCGCTCGCGATAGGCGCCGAACGCCTCCTCGTCGCCGTCCTCGAGCGGCCACGTGCCGATCAGCGTCTGATAGAACAGGTACTCGTCGTTCGCTGCGGGGGCGGAGGCGCCCTCGAGGCCGCGCTTGCGCGTCCGGTTCATGCGGCTCCACCGCTCGATGCAGCCGCGCCACTCGTGCGGCAGCTCCGAGAGCACCGCGATGCGCGCGCGGACATCCTCCGAGCGCTTGGTGTCGTGGGTCGAGGTGGTCAGCATCTCGTGGGGCCAGTGCCTGGCGCGGTACTTGGCATCGAGGTGGAATGGGCGCGGTCGGGCGCCGTAGGTGTCCGGCTCGCCGCCGACCTCGTTGAGCGAGACCAGGCGATTGAAGCGATACAGCGCGGTATCTTCCACGCCCTTCGCCGTGATCGGCGCGGTGATCTGCTGGAACTTCATCGCGAAGCGGCGCAGACGCCCGCGGGCG
>JAKAZP010000098.1 GCA_021815905.1 Pseudomonadota bacterium
GCTCTGAGGAGCTCGGCCGCCCGGCGCAGGATCCGGCCCCGCTCGGCGCCGGTGAGCCGCGCCCACGCCGGTTGCGCCGCGCGCGCCTGCGCCACCGCCGCGGCGATCTCCCGCGGCCCGTCGACTTCGATTTCCGCCAGCACTTCGCCGGTGGCGGGATTGGTGGAGGTGAGCGTGCGCACGCCCGCGCCGCGAGCCCGCGCCGCCGCAGGCGCCGTCCCGGAAGACACGCCGGCCGGCTCCGCGTCCGGTCCGCCCTGTCTCAAGCGGCTGTCGACGAACGCCGTCAGCATCGCGCGGGCGCTCTCGCTGTCGGCCTCGCGCCATTGCGAGAGCGCGGCGCGCAGCCACACGCCATCGATCATCGCGGCAATCATCGAGGCGAGGCTGCGCGACTCCTCGCGCGGCAGCAGCGTGGCGAGCGCATGCCGCAGGTTGGACAGCATCCGACGCTGATACACCGTCTGCACGCGGTTCAAGCCCTCGACGTGCAGCACCTGCCCCCAGAACGCGAGCCACGCGGTGCCGGTGCGCCGATCGAACTCCTCGGGCGCGAGGTTGGCATCGATCACGGCCTGCACCCGGCCGCGGGGCGTGCGGGTCAGCCGGAGCCGCTCGCGCACCCGCTCGTCGATCCGTCGCGCCAGCGTGCGAAAGGTGGCCTCGAACAGCGCGTCCTTGTCGCCGAAATAGTGCGCGACGAGACCCGGCGACACATCGGCGCGCCGGGCGATCTGCGCGAGCGTGCTGCCCACGTAGCCGACCTGCGCGAGACTGTCGATCGTCACTTCGATGAGCTGCGCGCGGCGCGCCTCCTCGGCTTCCCCGCGGGCGGGTGCACTGCCGCGCGACACAGGTCCTCGCCGGCTTGATTGCCTGTTCAATATCGCCCTCCACAAGGCACGCCGGTGCGCGCTTCGGGCACCGGCGTGCGGCTTGCGCATCGGTGGAATGTTCCTCGGCCTTCAGTGGCTTGTCCGATGCGCCAAACCGGCTCGCGCATGCGTTAAACGGTCATTCAAGCCGGCAGGGAATCATGGAATCGCGGCGCCCGGCCGTCAAGTCGCGCGCTCCGGAGCGTGCGCGCCCGCGGGCGCGCGGGACGCGCGTGTCGCATTCGTTCAATACGGCGGCGCGCTCGTGCTCGAAAGCCTCGGATCGCGCCGGCATCATCCGGTGGCGATGAGAACTCCCGACTTCAGGTCCTGACCGTGCAGCGCTTCTCGGCGCTGGCGTTGCTCGCGAAAGCGCTCGGGGGCCATCGCGGCTGGCAGCCGCAGTGGCGCAAGCCCGAGCCGAGGGAGGCCTACGACGTGGTCATCGTGGGCGGCGGCGGCCACGGATTGGGGACCGCCTACTATCTCGCCCGCGAGCATGGCCTCAGGCGCATCGCGGTGCTCGAGAAGGGCTGGATCGGCGGCGGCAACACCGGCCGCAACACGACCATCATCCGCTCGAACTACCTGCGCGATGAGAGCGCGGCGCTCTACGAGCACGCCCTGCGCCTCTGGCCGGGTCTCGCGCGCGAGCTCAACTACAACGTCATGTTCTCCCCGCGCGGGGTGATGATGCTCGCGCATTCGGTGCACGACGTGCAGGTGTTCAAACGCCACGTGCACGCGAACCGCGCCAACGGGGTGGAGAACGCCTGGCTCACGCCCGAGGAGGCGCGCGCCATCTGCCCGCCGCTCACGACCGAAGGCATCCGCTATCCGGTTCTCGGCGCCGCATTCCAGAGCCGCGGCGGGACCGCCCGGCACGATGCGGTCGCCTGGGGGTACGCGCGCGCCGCCGACGCGCTCGGCGTCGACATCGTCGAGAATTGCGAAGTGACGGGCATCCGCCTCGACGACGCCGGCGCCGTCGCGGCGCTCGAGACGACCCGCGGCCTCATCCGCGCCTCACGGGTCGGCGTGGTCGCCGCCGGGAACTCGAGCGTCATCATGAGGATGGCCGGCGTGCGGCTGCCGCTCGAGAGCTATCCGCTGCAGGCGCTGGTTTCCGAGCCCGTCAAGCCGGTGTTTCCCTGCGTCGTCATGTCCAACACCATTCATGCGTACATCAGCCAATCCGACAAGGGCGAGCTCGTGATCGGCGCCGGCACGGACGCCTACACCTCCTACACCCAGCGCGGCGGCCTGCACGTCAGCAGCCACGCGCTCGAGGCCGTCTGCGAGCTCTTCCCCATGTTCCGCCGCATGCGCATGCTGCGTAACTGGGGCGGCATCGTCGACGTGAGCCCCGATCGCTCCCCGATCATCGGCAAGACTCCCGTCCCCGGGCTTTACGTCAACTGCGGCTGGGGCACCGGGGGCTTCAAGGCGACTCCGGGCTCGGCGCATCTGTTCGCCTGGACGATCGCGCACGATGAGCCGCATCCGACCAATGCGCCGTTCACCCTCGAGCGCTTCCGCGAGGGGCGCTTGATCGATGAGGCGGCGGCGGCGGCCGTGGCGCACTAGCGAGGCGGCCATGCTGCTCATCGAATGTCCTTATTGCGGCGAGCGCCCCGAGCTCGAGTTCCTCTACGGCGGACAGGCGCACATCGCGCGCCCGGTCAATCCCGCCGAATGCAGCGACGAGGACTGGGCGCGGTATCTCTATCACCGCGACAACACCAAGGGCGTGCATGCCGAGCGCTGGCGCCACCTCCATGGCTGCGGGCGCTTCTTCAACGCCGTGCGCGACACGACCACTGACCGCTTCCTCGGCACCTACCGGGTCGGTGAAGCGCCGCCGCCGGCGCTCGAGCGGGCGCGGGACGCGAAGCCGTGAGCGGCGCCTTCAGGACCCCGGCCGGCGGGCGCGTCGATCGCGCTCGCGCGCTCGAATTCACCTTCGACGGCCGCCGCTTCGCGGGTCTCGCCGGCGACACGCTCGCCTCGGCGCTGCTCGCCCATGGCGTGCACCTCCTCGGGCGCTCGTTCAAGTATCACCGCCCGCGCGGCATCTTCGGCGCCGGCGCCGAGGAGCCCAACGCGCTCGTCACCCTGCGCCGCGACGATGCGCGCGTGACGCCGAATCTGCGCGCGACCCAGGTGGAGCTCTACCCGGGTCTCGAGGCCTGGAGCCAGAATCGCTGGCCGAGCTTGAGGCTCGACGTCGGCGCGGTGAGCGATGCGCTGTCGCCGCTGTTCCCGGCCGGGTTCTACTACAAGACCTTCATGTGGCCCCCGGGCGCCTGGGAGCGACTCTACGAGCCGAGAATCCGCGCCGCCGCGGGCCTCGGTCGCGCGCCGCGGGAGGCGGACCCGGACCGCTACTCCAACCGCTTCGCGCATTGCGACGTGCTCGTGGTCGGCGCGGGACCGGCAGGGCTCGCCGCGGCCTCGGCGGCGGCCGCCGCCGGCGCGCGAGTCATGCTCTGCGACGAGCAGGCCGAGCTCGGCGGCTCGCTGCTGTCGGAAGGCGCAGACGGACCCGTCGCCGGGATCGACGGCCGCGCCGCCCCGAGCTGGCTCCCCGAGACGCTCGCCTCCCTCGCCGGCAACCCGCGCGTCACGCTGCTCGCGCGCACCACCGCCTTCGGCTACTTCCCGCACAATCTCATCGGGCTCAACCAGCGCCTGAGCGATCACCTGCCGCGCCCGGACCGGGACCAGCCGCGCGAGCGGCAATGGCAGGTGCGCGCGCGCGAGGTCGTGCTCGCCGCCGGCGCCATCGAGCGCCCGCTCGTGTTTCCGGGCAACGACCGCCCGGGAATCATGCTCGCTTCCGCGGCGCGCACGTATCTCAACCGCTTCGGTGTCATGGCCGGGTCGAGGGTGGTGCTGGTCACCTCGTGCGACGAAGGCTACCGCGCGGCGCTCGAGCTGAAGCGGGCGGGAGCCTCCATTGAGGCGGTCGCGGAGCTGCGGCCGGGGACGCCCGTCGGTCGCTGGAGCGAGGCCGCGCGGCAGGCGGGGCTCGCGTTCGAGAGCGGGACGACGGTGCTCGGCACCCGCGGCCGGCTGCGCGTGCGCGGCGTGCGCCTTCAGCGGCTCGATGGAAACGGGCGCGCCGCGGGCCCGGCACGGGACATCGCCTGCGACCTGGTGCTGATGTCGGGCGGCCTCACCCCGAGCGTGCATCTTTTCTCCCAGTCGCGCGGCAAGCTCCGCTGGGAGGAGCGGCTGGAGGCGTTCCTGCCCGGCGAGCCGTGCGAGCGCGTGCGCTCGGCCGGGGCCTGCCGCGGAGTGTTCTGCCTCGAGGATGCGATCCGCGACGGGCGCGGCGCCGGGCACGCGGCGGCCCGCGCCGCGGGCTTCGAGGCGCCGGATCTGCCCGCCGGGGACAGCGTCGCGGCGGCCGAGTCGAGCCCGCCCGGAGGCGCGCGGCCGCGGTCACCCGCCTCGCGCGGCAAGGCGTTCGTCGACTGGCAGAACGATGTGACCGCCAAGGATCTCGCGCTCGCGGCCCGCGAGGGCTTCCGCTCGATCGAGCACGTCAAGCGCTACACCACGACCGGCATGGCGACCGACCAGGGCAAGACGTCCAACATCAACGCGCTCGCGCTGGTGGCCGGTCAGCTCGAGAAGGCGATGCCCGCGGTCGGACTCACGACCTTCCGCATGCCCTACACGCCCGTGACCTTCGGCAGCTTCGCGGGCTACTCCCGCGGCGAGCTGTTCGATCCGGTCCGCACCACGCCGATCCACGGGTGGGCCGCCGCCCAGGGCGCGGTCTTCGAGGATGTCGGGCTCTGGAAGCGCGCCCGTCACTTCCCGCGCCAGGGCGAGGACATGCACGCGGCGGTGGCGCGCGAGTGCCGCGTCGTTCGCGAGCGCTGCGGGATCTTCGACGGCTCGACTCTCGGCAAGATCGAGGTGGTCGGGACCGATGCCGCGACGTTCCTCAACCGCCTGTACGTCAACTCGTTCACGAGTCTCGCCGTCGGGCGCTGCCGCTACGGCATCCTCCTGCGCGACGACGGCTTCATCTTCGACGACGGTGTCATCGCGCGCGCCGCCGCGGACCGGTTTCACGTCACGACGACGACCGGCGGCGCGGCCGCCGTGCTCGCGCTGATGGAGGATTACCGGCAGACCGAGTGGCCGCAGCTCGCGGTCTGGCTGACTTCGACCACCGAGCAGTGGGCCGTGATCGCGCTCCAGGGTCCCGGCGCGCGCGCGCTCATCGAGCCGCTGGTGGAGGATGTCGACCTCTCCGCGGCCGCGATGCCCCACATGAGCCTGCGGGAGGGCCGCATCTGTGGCGTGCCGATGCGGCTCTTTCGCGTGAGCTTCACGGGCGAGCTCGGCTTCGAGGTGAACGTGCCCGCGGACTTCGCGCTGCCGGTCTGGGAAGCGCTGTGCGAGGCGGGACGGGCACACGGCATCGCCCCCTACGGGACCGAGACGATGCACGTGCTGCGGGCGGAGAAAGGCTACATCATCGTCGGTCAGGACACCGACGGCACGGTGACCCCGGACGATGCCGGCCTCTCCTGGGCCGTCGGCAGGAGCAAGCCCGACTTCCTCGGCAAGCGCGCGCTCGAGCGCCCCGCCATGAAGGCGCCGGACCGCAAGCAGCTCGTCGGACTCGCCACGCGCGAGCCGCAGGTCGTGCTCGAGGAGGGCGCGCAGATCATGCGGACCCGGGGACAGCGCCCACCGGCGCGTCCGCTCGGCCACGTCACCTCCTCCTACGCGAGCCCCACCCTCGGGCGCTCCATCGCGCTCGCGCTCCTCGCCGGCGGCCGCGCCCTCACCGGCCAGACCGTGTACGTCGCGATGCCGGGGCGGGACATCGAGGTCGAGGTCGTCTCGCCGGTCTTCCACGACCCCGAGGGGAGCCGTCTCCATGCCTGAGCTCTCCATGGCCCGCGCTTCGCCGGTCCTCGAGTCATCCGGGATCGCCCGCCCGCTGCCGCCGCTCACGCGGCTCGCGCTGCGCGGTGCGCCCGAGGCGCTCCGCGCCGCGGCCGGCGCGCTCGGGCTCGAGGCGGTCGGCGAGCCCTGCCGCGCCGCCTGGAACAGTTCCCGGGCCCTGCTGTGGCTCGGGCCGGACGAGCGGCTGCTGCTCGATGAGGAGCCGAGCGACGCCGTGCGCGAGCGGCTCGAGCGCGCGCTCGGATCGCTCCCGCACTCGCTGGTCGACGTCAGCCACGGAATGACGGCGCTCGAGATCGCAGGGCCCGGTGCGGCCACGGCGCTGAATCTCGGCTGCCCGCTCGACTTCGCTCCGGGCCCGTTTCCGGTCGGGATGTGCACGCGCACGGTGTTCGCCAAGGCGCAGATCGTCCTCTGGCGCACGGCAGCGGAGTCCTTCCGGCTCGAGGTGGCGCGCTCGTTCGGCCCCTACGTCTCGAAGCTCCTGGCTCTCGCCGCGAGCGAGACGGGGCCGCATCCCGACTAGGACTTCGGCCGCTCGTTGGCCGGATCGTAGAGCGCGCGCTGTCCGACCGCATCGACGCGCAGCGGGTAGCGCTCGCCGAAGTACTCGAGCGCGAGCTCCCGGCCTTCGTGCGCGCAGGCCTCGGGAAGATAGCCGAGGGCGATGTTCCTTCCGAGCGAGGGTCCGTAGGCGATGCTCGTGACGTACGAGCGCCGGCCGATCTCATCGATCAGCACTTCGCCCGTGTCCCGATCGAGGATCGGCCACTGTCCGACCGGGTAGCGCGCGACGCCGGCGCGATCCACGTTCCCGGTGAGCGACAGGGTGCACAGATAGGCGCTCTGGCGCTTGCGCTCCCGCTGCGCGAGGTAGGCGGCCTTGCCGCGAAACTCCTCCGCCTTCACCTTCGCGCGCGCGAGCCCCGCCTCGTACAGGTTGTAGTCGGTGAGGAGGTCCGCGTTCTGCAGGCGCAGGCTCTTCTCCATGCGCCGGGTATTGGCGTAGGTCTCGATGCCCACCGGAATCGCGCCCTGCTCGTACAGAAGATCCCAGAGCGCGAGCCCGTAGCTCGGAGAGAGGTACAGCTCCCAACCCTGCTCCCCGACATAGGAGATGCGAAAGGCCCAGACCGGCAGCCCGCGCACGCGGATCTCCCGCGCGGTCGCGAAGGCGAAGCGCTCGCGGCTCAGGCCCTCCGGCTCGTCGGCGAGCGTCTGCAGTATCCGCCGCGCGGCCGGACCCCACAGGCCGAGTGTCACGAGCTCATCGGTGCGGTCGCGGATGTCGGCGCGAAACCCGCGATCCTCGCGCGCGTCCCGCATCCACTTGAGGTCGCGGGGCCCGGTGCTGCCGCCGCAGACGACGCGATATTCCGAGGGACCCAGGCGGATGATGGTCAGGTCCGAATGCACCCCGCCCGCCTCATCGAGAAAGTGCGTGTATACGCCCTGCCCGGGCGCGGTGGCGCCGCCCACGCGGGCGACCGAGAGATACTCGAGGAACGGCCCGGCATCGGCGCCCGCGACGTCGTAGATGGCGAAGTGCGACAGATTGATCATGCCGGCGTGATCGCTCATCGCGAGCTGCTCGGCGTTGGAGACGGGCCAGAAGTGGCGCGCGTCCCACTCGTTGCGCCGCTCGGGAACGCGCTCGAGATAGGACGCGAGGCGGCTCTCGTTGGCGCGGTAGCCGTGGGCGCGCTCCCAGCCGGCCGCTTCCATGAAGTACCCGCCGAGCTCCTGCTCCCGCGGCCAGAAGGGGCCCCGGCGCAGATCGCGGCCGCTCGTGTACGGCTCGCGCGGATGCACGGGCGGGTTGTAGACCTTCTTCGCCGTCTCGAAGCAACGTCCCCACACGTACGCGGGCGTCTTCTGCACCGGGTAGAAGCGCGCGATGTCGATGCCGGACGCGTCCCACTCCGTCCGTCCGCCGGTCATCCAGTCGGCGAGGACCTTGCCGAGGCCCGGCGCATCCTTGACCCACACCGCTTCGGCGAACCAGAGGCCCCGCACTTCGGGAGACTCGCCGATGAGCGGCGCGCCGTCGGCCGTGATCGACATCAGCCCGTTGAAGGAGCGCTTCGCGTCCCATCCCAACTCCCCGAGCAGCGGCAGGATCTCGGTGGCGCGCTCGTAGCCGGCCATCACCTGCTCGATGTCGAAGTCGCGCATGGACGGCGACAGCCGCGCTTCGCCCGGGGCGGCGATGTCGCGCGGGTGCACCAGACGGGGCTGCGCCTGCTCGTAGTAGCCCCACTCGAGCTGGCCGCCCTCGGAGGTGGTCGGATCGCCGGTGTCGCGCATGTAGGAGGAATTGCCCTGATCGCGCAGCAGCGGGTAGCCGATCTCCTTGCCGGTTCCCGCGAACGCATCGAACGGTCCGAAGAACAGCAGCGGGTGCTCGAAGGGCGTGAGCGGCAGAGCCGATCCCGTGCGCTCGGCGAGCAGCGGCCCCCAGATGCCGCAGCTGAACACGACGACGGAGGTC